>JAGPLX010000025.1 GCA_018053185.1 Syntrophobacteraceae bacterium | reverse complement strand
CACACAATCCGGACGGAGGAGTTAATATAGCGCAAGCAACCGAACTTTGGGAAGCTGAATGTCATTTTCATTTCCCCGCACTCCATTCCTTGCGTTGACAGTTCATGCAGGATTTTATTAAAATTAAGTTTCTTGTGTAGCCAAAATTGCTTGAATTAAACAAAGTTTCCCCGGCGTAAATGGTGCGGATCACCTGCTGCGTTCGCAGTAAGAAATACCCATGGGGACGATCGAGGGCGTTTTATGAAGCTTAAGGGAGCTCAAATCTTCTTTGAATGTCTTAAAAGGGAAGGGGTGGAAGTCATCTTCGGGTTTCCGGGAGGTTCCGTTCTGGATATTTACCACGAAATGCCCAAGTCCGGCATTCGCCATATCATGGTTCGGCATGAACAGGCCGCCGCCCACATGGCGGACGGATATGCCCGTGCCTCCGGACGGGTGGGGGTTTGTCTGGTCACCTCGGGTCCCGGTGCCACCAACACGGTGACGGGGGTGGCGACCGCCAACATGGATTCCGTCCCCATCGTGGTCTTCACCGGCCAGGTGCCCACGGCCATGATCGGAGACGACGCCTTTCAGGAAGTGGACATCATCGGGATCACTCGCCCATGTACCAAGCACAGCTATCTGGTTAAGGACGTGAACGACCTGCCCCGGGTGATCCGGGAAGCCTTTTACCTTGCCCGCACGGGCCGCCCGGGCCCCGTGGTGGTGGACCTGCCCAAGGATGTCGTACAAGCGGTCACGGATTTCAAGTATCCCAAGAGGGTGGATCTGCCGGGTTACCGGCCCAATCTCGAAGCCCATGCGGGTCAAATCAAGCGGGCCTATCAGCTCATCAAGCGGGCCAAGTGCCCGGTCATTTATGCCGGCGGCGGAGTCATTCTCTCGGGGGCTTCGGAAGAACTCACCCGATTCGCCCAGTTGATTCAGGCTCCCGTCACCGCCACCCTCATGGGGTTGGGCTGCTTTCCGGCTTTCCTCACCGATGAGAAGGGGCGGAAGACCCCCAATCCGCTTTGGTTGGGAATGCTCGGGATGCACGGAACCTACCGTGCCAATATGGCCGTGACCCATTCGGACCTGCTCCTGGCCATGGGGGCCCGTTTCGACGACCGGGTTACGGGGAAGATCGCCGGTTTTGCCCCCAACGCCAAGATCGTGCACATTGATGTGGACCCGACCAGCATCAGCAAGAACGTGCCTGTGCACATCCCCATCGTGGGGGATTGCAGGAACGCGCTCCAGAAGCTCCTCGCCCTGGTCGAGACCGAGCCCATCGAGAATGTCGAGGGTGTCCGGGCTCCTTGGCTGGACCAGGTGGCGGAATGGGGCCGGAAGTTTCCTCTGTCCTACGAGCAGGGAACCGACCTCATCAAGCCTCAATTTGTGGTGGAAAAAATCTATGAGGTGAGCAACGGCGAAGCCATCATCGCCACAGAAGTGGGCCAGAACCAGATGTGGGCGGCTCAGTTCTTCCATTTCGACCGCCCCCGCTGTTTCCTCAGCTCCGGAGGGCTGGGTACCATGGGATACGGATTCCCGGCGGCCATCGGGGCCCAGGTGGCGTTTCCGGATCGACTGGTGGTGGACATAGCGGGAGACGGCAGCATCCAGATGAACATCCAGGAGTTGATCACGGCGGTGTGCAACAATCTGCCCGTGAAGGTGGCCATTTTGAACAACCGCTTTCTCGGGATGGTACGCCAATGGCAGGAGCTCTTCTACGACAAAAACTACTCCAGCACCTGCCTGGATGCCTCCCCGGACTATGTGAAACTCGCTGAAGCCTATGGAGCCGTGGGATTGCGGGCAACCAAACCCGAAGAGGTCGAGCCGGTTCTTCGGGAGGCCTTTTCCATCCGCAAACCGGTTCTCATGGATTTCCTGGTGGATCCTGCCGAAGGGGTCTACCCGATGGTGCCTGCGGGAAAAAGTATTTCGGAAATGTTACTCGACTAACCGGGAAGCGCGCATGGATACGAAGAGCAAAGATCGACACACCATAGGAATCCTGGTAGAGAATGTGCCGGGGGTTCTCGCTCGGGTGGTTGGACTTTTCAGCGGCAGAGGATTCAACATCGAGTGCATTACCGCATCCGAAACCCATGAGCCCGGTCTGACTCGTATCACCCTGGTGACCACGGGAGACGAAAATATCTTGTCTCAAATAGTTAAAAATCTCAATAAGTTGATTAACGTCATCAAAGTGTATGACTTCACCGATGTCGAATTCGTTGACCGGGAAATGGCTTTGATCAAGGTCCGCGCCGATCAGCATACGCGTGCGGAGGTCTTGCGCATCGTTGACATCTTTCGCGCGAAGGTGGTAGATGTGAGCCCCCATTTCTATACATTGGAAGTAACCGGGAACGAGAGCAAGATCTCGGCCATTATGGAGCTTCTCGGCCAGATGGGCATCGTGGAGGTCGCCCGTACCGGAAAAGCGGCCTTGGCCCGGAGCAAGAAGCATTGAGAATGGAGGGGATCCGTGGGAACGGGTCGTCGTTTCGTTCCATGGAGACGGCCCGACCCAGGGGATGTCCAGCCCCCGGCTTGGAGCGGCAAGAACCCCTGAGGTTCGAAACATTTCTTTCATCCTAAAGAGTGCAGGTCCACGTAAGGGAAGGGTCCATGATGCGGCAGTTACCGTAGGGGGAGGACGTGGGATGGGGAAGGAAGATGGAAAACCGAGCCCATCTGGAGCTAGATCCCATTCCATGGATTTCCGTCGGCTCGACCCATCCTGCGGCCCTTCGGTCCCGCAGGGGCGCGGAGCTGTGCTCTCAGAGTACCTAAGGAGGGTTATCATGCGGTTATTTTACGAAGCGGATGCCGATTTGAACGTGCTCCGCGGGAAGAAAGTGGCGGTGATCGGGTACGGAAGCCAAGGACATGCTCAGGCTCAAAACCTGAGAGACAGCGGGGTGGATGTGATTGTCGGGGAGCTTCCCGGGACGGCTAATTACGAGCACGCCCTCGAGGATGGTTTCAAGCCGGTATCCGCGCGCGAGGCCGCCGCCGCCGGAAACGTCATTCAAATCCTCACCCAGGATCACCTGCAGGCACTCATCTACCGCCAGGACCTGGCTCCTTCCATGAAGGCCGGCAAAACCCTCCTCTTTTCCCATGGATTCAATATTCATTACGGTCAGATCGTGCCTCCCAGGGATGTGGATGTGATCATGGTGGCTCCCAAGGGACCGGGTCACCTGGTTCGAAGCGAATATGTGCGGGGTGCCGGGGTGCCTTCTCTGGTGGCCGTTTTCCAGGATCCCAGCGGTCGTGCCATGGAGACGGCCCTGGCCTATGCCAAAGGGATCGGCGCCACGCGAGCGGGCGTCATCGAAACCACGTTCAAGGAAGAAACGGAAACAGATCTTTTCGGGGAGCAGGCAGTCCTTTGCGGAGGCGTCACCGAGCTCATCAAGGCTGGTTTCGACACCCTGGTGGAAGCCGGCTATCAGCCGGAGATCGCCTACTTTGAATGCATGCATGAGCTGAAACTGATCGTGGATCTCCTATACCGAGGAGGGATGGCCTTCATGCGCTACTCCGTCAGTGATACGGCCGAGTACGGCGATCTCACGCGGGGAAAGCGCATTGTTACGGAGCGGACGCGCGACGAGATGAGAAAGATTTTGGGGGAAGTGCAGACGGGGGCCTTTGCCAAGGAATGGATCCTCGAGAACCAGGCAGGGCGGCCCATGTTCAGCACCTTGAGGGAAATCGAGAAAAGACACCTGATCGAAGAAGTCGGCGGCAAACTTCGATCCATGATGCCCTTCCTGGAGCCGGTGAAAATCGACTGATCCCCGCGGGCCGGAGGTCGAGGCAGGACGGACTGCCGTCCGTGGGGCATGGTGTGCCGGAACCGTACGGTGTTCCCGCAGGCTGTTCGCCAAGTTCATGGAAGGGAGGATGGCGGGGAGAGACCCGCACTCTCAAGCCGCCCGGGCCCTCTCGAACGCCCTGAATCGCTGAGGTTGCCGGCAAAAAAAATCCCCTGTCGGCAAGGAGCTGTAACGTCCGTTGAATCCCAAGGACTTTCGAGACAAGACGACCCACATTCCCGTGGCCAGGGAGGGGATCCCCTACCTGGCCGCCGGCATGTTTGTCACCCTCATCACGGCCATCCTGGGGCATTCCATCCTCACGTGGCTTGGTCTGGTGGTTGTCCTGCTCATAGGGCACTTCTTTCGGGATCCCGAGAGGATCTGCTCACCGGGGGAGGCGGAAGCGGTCTCCCCTGCCGACGGGAAGATCATCGCTCTCGAGCGGGCCGAGCATGCCCACTTCTTCTCGAGGCCCACCACAAAGATCAGCATATTCATGTCCATCCTGGACGTCCATGTAAACCGGATCCCGTTTTCCGGAATCGTTCGAGGGATCTCCCATCAGGAGGGAAGTTTTCTTTCCGCCGACCGCCCTCGAGCCAGCCTGGAAAATGAGAAGAACTGGCTTTGGATCGAGACGGAAAGGGGGCATGACCTGGTCCTGACCCAGGTAGCCGGCTTCATTGCGCGTCGAATTGTCTGCTGGCCGCGGGTGGGGGATCAGGTGATCGCAGGAGAGCGTTTCGGCCTGATTCGGTTCGGATCCCGAGTAGACGTCTATTTTCCGGAGAGCGCAGAGGTCATGGTTCGCAAGGGCCAGCATGTCTATGCGGGGGAGACGGTCCTATGTCGGCTGAAGTGAAAAAGCGTCGCCCCAGGAAGCGAAAATGGCGGCATTGGAACGAGGGAGAGCTCCACCGGGGGACCTACCTTGTGCCGAACCTGTTCACCACGGCCAACCTGTTTGCGGGCTTCTTCGGGATCGTCAATTCCATCAACGGACGCTACGAAATGGCGGCCGTGGCCGTGTTGATGTCCTGCGTTTTTGACATTCTGGACGGGAAGGTGGCCCGTTTGACGGGAGCCACCAGCCGTTTCGGGGTCGAATACGATTCCCTGGCCGACCTGGTGAGTTTCGGGGTGGGTCCCGGGCTCCTCATGTATCTCTGGGCTCTGAAACCCTTCGGTCGGGTCGGATGGCTCGCAGCCTTCGTTTTTGTTGCCTGCGGAGCCCTCCGGCTGGCGCGCTTCAATGTCCAGGTCGAGGTGGTGAACAAACGATACTTCGTGGGCCTGCCTATTCCAGGAGCCGCCGCCATGGTGTCGACCTCCGTGCTCTTTCTGAATGACCGGCTGATCCCCGGGTCGTGGGCCATGGCTTCCACCGTCATCCTCCTCGTGGCGACCTATCTTCTGGGTTTTCTCATGGTGAGCACCGTTCCCTACAACAGCTTCAAGGATATGGAGATCACCAGGACCAAGCCCATGGCCGTCATTTTCGTGAGCATCGTGATTGTGACCATCATTGCCATTCATCCGGAGCTCATGCTGTTTTCGCTCTTATCGGCCTACGTGTTGTCAGGACCCGTTCTGTACCTGGTTCGCAAAGTCAGAAACCCACAGCCGAGCCCTTCCCCCGAGGGGCCCCCGGAATCCGGGACGGGTCTTGGCGAACAAGACGAAAAGACGGTCTAGTCCCGTCGGTGTTTGGGTCTTGGTGGGTTGGGAAATTGTCGTCACACAGGACCCCACGAGGTTGGAACCGCTTCCTTTTGTCCAAGGGTGCAGGAGCGGGGAGCAGCCTTTGGTTATGAAAAGGGGAAGGAATGTCTCAGACCATTGCGGAAAAGATACTCGCAGCTCACGCGGGAAAAGATCTGGTTCGGCCGGAGGAGTTGATCGAGGTTCGGGTGGACTTTGCTCTGGGCAACGATATCACGGCGCCCCTTGCCATCCAGGCGTTTCGGAAGGCCGGAGCGAAACGGGTGTTCGACCCTCATCGAATCGCTCTCGTTCCCGACCACTTCACGCCCAACAAGGACATCGCCTCGGCCATCCAGGCGAAGGAAGTGCGCGAATTCGCCCAGGAGCAGCGGATCACCCATTACTATGAAGTAGGAAGGATGGGGATCGAGCATGCTCTTCTTCCCGAGCTGGGCCTGGTTCTCCCCGGTGAGGTCGTGATCGGGGCGGACAGTCATACCTGCACCTACGGGGCCCTCGGCGCCTTCGCCACGGGAGTGGGCAGCACAGATCTGGCCGCTGCCATGATCACCGGAAAGATCTGGTTCAAGGTTCCCCAGTCCCTGAAGTTCATCTACCGGGGCAAAAGAAAGACCTGGGTGGGCGGAAAGGACCTCATCCTCTACACCATCGGCAGGATCGGAGTGGACGGTGCCCGGTACCGCGCCATGGAGTTCACCGGGGAGGCCGTCGATTCTCTGCCCATGGCGGACCGCTTTTCCATGTGCAACATGGCCATCGAAGCGGGAGGAAAGGCGGGGATCATCGCTCCGGACGCCGTCACGGAAGAATATGTGCGGGGTTGTGCCAGGCGGGACTATTACATGACCCGGTCGGACCGGGATGCACGGTACGAGGCTGTGTTCGACTGGGATGTTTCCGATCTCGATCCCGTGGTGGCCTTGCCTCATTCTCCGGCCAATGTGCAGGCGGTCTCCGATCTTCCGAAGATCCCCATCCACCAGGTGGTCATCGGGTCCTGCACCAACGGAAGGCTCGAGGACCTGAGGCTGGCCGCCCGGATACTCCGGGGTAGGAAGGTGGCCTCGGGGGTTCGCTGCATCGTCATCCCGGCTACCCAAAAGATTTACCTGGATGCTCTCCGGGAAGGTCTCCTGGAGGTATTCCTTCAGGCCGAGGCGGCTGTCAGCACCCCCACCTGCGGACCGTGCCTCGGCGGGCACATGGGGATTCTGGCCCCCGGAGAGCGATGCGTGGCCACGACCAATCGAAATTTTGTGGGCCGCATGGGGCATCCGCAGAGCGAGGTGTATCTGAGCAACCCGGCGGTGGCTGCGGCTTCGGCCGTGGCCGGGCACATTGTCCATCCGGATGCGCTTTAGCCCGGAAGGTATCCAGGCGGAATCGCCCGATGACTGTTGGCCGTACGCCACCCTGACAAGCAAGGATGAGTTCATGAAACTGAAGGGAATTGCATGGAAATTTGGGGACAACGTGGACACGGATGCCATCATCCCCGCTAGGTACCTGAACACGACGGACCCCGAGATCCTGGCTTCTCACTGCATGGAGGACGCAGACCCGGAATTTCCCTCCAAGGTTCGGAAAGGGGACATTCTGGTGGCCGGCAGGAACTTCGGCTGCGGTTCCTCCCGGGAACATGCGCCCATCGCCGTCAAGGCTGCAGGGGTCGGTTGCGTGATTGCGCATAGCTTTGCCAGGATCTTTTACCGAAATGCCTTCAACATGGGGCTTCTCATTCTGGAGAGTCCCGAGGCGGCGGATGCCGTCGCCACGGGGGATGAAATCGAGGTGGATCCGGACCGGGGCCTCATCGTGAACCACACCCGGAATCAAACCTACCAGGCCCAGCCCATCCCGGAGTTCATGCAGCGCCTGGTCCAGGCCGGGGGACTCATGGCCTACGTGAAAGAACAAATGGACGACAGACCCCCCGCCTGATCGGGGCCCATTCGAAAGACGCACAACCCGGAGATAAGAAAAGGGCGATTCATGTCACCGAAGACCTATCGTATCGCTGTAATCCCAGGAGACGGGACGGGACCCGAGGTGGTCCGTGAGGCGCTGAAGGCGCTCCAGGCGGTTCAAAGCCGCGAAGACTTCCAGGTGGAGACGGTCCAGTATGAGCTTGGAGGCAATCGTTACCTTCGAACGGGCGAAATTCTGCCCCCGAGCGTTCTCGAGGAGTTGAAGACGTACCACGCCATCCTCCTGGGTGCCATCGGTCACCCCGATGTCAAGCCCGGGATCCTGGAAAAGGGACTCTTGCTCGAGCTCCGATTCAAGCTGGACCAATACATCAATCTCCGGCCAGTGATTCTCTATCCGGGAGTGGACACTCCGCTGAAAAACAAAGGGCCCGATGACATCAATTTCGTGGTGGTGCGCGAGAATACGGAGGGCCTCTACACGGGAGCCGGGGGATTTTTGAAGAAGGGGACCCCCCAGGAGGTGGCCATCCAGGAATCCATCAACACGAGGCATGGGGTAGAGCGGTGCTTGCGGTTTGCCTTTGAGTTCTGTCGCAAGAGGAACCAAAGAAAAAAGCTCACCCTCTGCGGCAAGACCAACGTCTTGACCTATGCCTTCGACCTGTGGGAGCGGGTGTTTTACGAACTGGCCGGGGAGTACCCGGACATTCGGACCGACTACGCCCATGTGGATGCGACCTGTATGTGGATGGTGAAGAATCCGGAATGGTTCGACGTGATCGTGACGGACAACCTGTTCGGAGACATCATCACGGACCTGGGGGCCATGATCCAGGGAGGAATGGGGATCGCGGCGGGAGGGAACATCAATCCTCAGGGGGTCTCGATGTTTGAGCCCATCGGAGGCTCGGCTCCCAAGTACACGGGAAAGAACATGATCAACCCCCTGGCCGCCGTCGGGGCCCTCCAGATGATGCTCGATCACCTCGGGGAAGATTCGGCGGCCGGGCGTGTGGAAAATGCCATCCGCAAGGTGGTGGCCCGGGACCTGAAGTCCCTTTCGGCAGGAGAGATGGGATATACGACCCAGGAGGTGGGAGATTTGGTGGCGGATCATATCGCCAGGTCGTAGGGGATGGTGTCGGAACTTCAGGACGATTCAGAAAGAGACGAGCGATGGGAGAGAAGTCTTTCCGCGTAGCGGTGGTGGGTGCCACGGGAGCCGTCGGCAACCAGATGATTCGGATTTTGGAGGAACGGGCTTTTCCGGTCCAGGAGATCAAATTCCTGGCTTCTTCCCGTTCCGCCGGCAGGAGGCTCTCGTTCAAGGGGCAGGAGATCCCCGTCGAGGAGCTCAAGGAAACCTCGTTTCAGGGCGTCCATTTGGCATTGTTCTCGGCGGGAGGAAGTGTCAGCAAAAAGTTCGCTCCCATCGCCGCCCGATCGGGTTGTGTGGTCGTTGACAACTCGAGCGCCTTCCGAATGGACCCAGCGGTTCCGCTTGTGGTTCCTGAAGTAAATCCCCACGCCGCCCTGAAACATCGAGGCATCATCGCCAACCCCAATTGCTCGACCATTCAGATGGTGGTGGCCCTGAACCCCATTCAGAAGGAAGCAGGAATCAAGCGCATCGTGGTGACCACCTTTCAGGCCGTTTCCGGGACCGGGATGCGTGCCATCGAGGAACTCCGGCTCCAGGTCCGTTCCCTTTCCCAGGGGCAGGAGATCCGGCGGGAGGTTTATCCTCACCAGATCGCCTTCAATTGTTTTCCTCACATCGGCGCCTTCCTGGAAAACGGGTTCAGTGAGGAAGAGATGAAGATGGTCCATGAAACGCGCAAGATCTTCGAGGACCCCGACATTGCCGTGTGTGCCACCACGGTGCGCATTCCCGTCTATTACGGCCATTCGGAGTCCGTGAACATCGAGACGAGACGGCCCCTTACCCTCGAGAAGGCGCGCCGGTTGCTCTCCGACGCTCCCGGGGTTCGTGTGATCGACGAACCGTCCAAGGCTCGGTACCCGGTCCCTATCGAGGCAGCCGGCCAGGACGATACCCTGGTGGGGCGGATCCGTCTGGATCCCTCCGTCGAGAACGGCCTGGTCATGTGGGTGGTGGCCGACAACATTCGCAAGGGCGCGGCGACCAACGCAGTCCAAATTGCCGAGATCCTGGTAGACCGCGATCGTCTTAGAGTTCCATGAGGATTGTAGCGGGAGCCTTCCGGGGAAGGCGGCTTCTCACGCCGCGTGGTTTGCACATTCGGCCCACCAGCGACCGGGTTCGAGAGGCCATGTTCAGCATCCTGGCTCCCTACCTGCCTGAGGCCCGGGTACTCGACCTGTATGCCGGAACGGGGGCTCTGGGGTTGGAAGCCCTGAGCCGTGGGGCTGTGAGGTCTGTTTTCGTGGACGACCACCCCGAGGCCCTTCGTTTGATTCGTGCCAACGTGAAGCTGTGTGGCGTGGAAGATCGGGCCGAAATTCTGTCCGGGCCGGTGGATAGGGTGATTCGCCGACTGGCGTGTCGTGGAGAGGGATTTCACCTGATTTTTCTAGATCCTCCTTATGGGAAGGGGCTACTGGAAAAGTCCATTCCGGAACTGGTCCCCCTGGCTTTTCCCCAAGCCCTGGCCGTGGCGGAGCATGGTGCAGGAGAGGTGCTTCCCGAATGCCTGGGCGATTGGGTTCGGGTGGAGGAGCGGCGTTACGGCGATACGATGATTTCCTTTTACAGGCGGGATTTCCCCAGTTGACCTTGTGCCGGTTGAATCGACTGTGACGAAGGAGGGAACCATGGAGAAGGTGGCGGTCTACCCGGGTTCGTTTGATCCCATCACCAACGGGCACGTGGACCTGCTCGAAAGAGGCATGAAAATCTTCGATCGAATCGTGATCGCCATTGCTGCGAATCCCGCAAAGAAACCCCTCTTCAGCCTCGAGGAACGTCTCGAAATGATCGCTCAGTCCCTGGAAAGCCACCCGCTCCGAGACCGGATGCAGATCGACATCTTTCATGGGCTCCTGGTGGATTATGTGCGCACGGTGAAAGCCGACGCCATTCTGAGGGGGCTTCGCGCCATCAGTGACTTTGAATATGAATTTCAGATGGCCCTGATGAACCGGAAATTGAGTAGCGAAATCGAAACACTCTTCCTCATGACGGCCATGCGCTGGATCTACATCAGTTCCCGCATCATCAAGGAAGTGGTGACCTCGGGCGGGTGTGTGACCGGCCTGGTTCCCGGTCCCGTCGAGCAGAAACTGATTGAAAAATTGAGACCCGCCGCTAAGACATCCCTCTAGGATTGTTCGAGGGGAAGGGAGGGTCGTCCCGCCTCTGGAGGCCCGTCACGAATCGCGGGACCGCAAACGATCCGCCACCTCCAGGATGGTCCTCACATAGGGGCGGCTGCGATTGTACTGATAAACGACCTGTTCCTTTTCTTCCCGTGTCCTGGCCTGGCACCACCCATATCCGTGTAGGTACCGGGCAATGCTGTGGCATGCGTCGGAGGGGTCGAACAGGTCCACGCGACCGTCCCCGTTTCCGTCAGCTCCGTGGCGCACGAGACTCGAGGGGAGAAACTGGGGCCATCCTACCGCTCCCATGACAGAGCCTCGCAAGGATTCCACCCGGACCTGATCATCGGCCAGCCGAACCAGGGCCAGCACCTCTCCATAGGCCCACTCGGCGCGCTCCATCAGCTTGCGGTCAAAAGCCTCCCGTCCCCATCGGGTCTTCTCCCGAGGGGACAGCATAGTCCAGACCCTATCGCGGTAGGACTCCTGGTTCATGAGGGCAAAGGTAGACAGGACGGCAAGGGTGGGTGTCTTTCCCGTGTAGCTCCCGAATTGGGTCTCCACCAGGAGGATGGCGACAATGACGCACCGGTCGACTCCGTACTTCTGTTCCGCATCCTGCAGGGTCGCTCGATAGGTCGCGGCGAATCGCTTCCCCTTTTCAATGGAGGGGGCATCGAGGAACTGGTCATAGTCGAGCTGACTTTCCCGGAGTTGGAAGGTGCGAGACACGGTCTTGAGCTGAAGGGAAGGCTGTCCCCGGTAGAGGTTCTCGACCTGGTGCCGGGAAAACCCATCCTTCAGGAGCCGTTCCTTCAAGGGGCGGAATGAATCCTCGGCCGCTTCCGAGTTCCTCGTGGACTCGGTGAGGGTGACCAGGGTCAGACCGAAACTGAGAACCAGGGCGAACGCCACATGCCGCGGGGATGGTGTGTTCAAAAGATCTCCTTCATTTCGGGCCCCAGGGCCGCGATTTGCAGGAAAACCGGTGAATCATCATGGAAGGAGGTCGCCGAACGGCCGGGATCACTCCTTCGCCTTCCTCTTTCCTTGTGACTTCCCCAGCTCCGAAAAACGGCGGGGATCGATTTCAAGGTTGCTCTTTACAAACGCGTCCATTATAGCTGCGCATCGGATGGTTCGCAAGGAACGATGGTGCCTTGCGCAACCCATGTGAGTAATTCCGCGGCTCCTGTCAACTGAAACCCTTTGGCGGGAGTTTTTTCAAGGTCGGCAGCCAAGGAAGAGGGAGGGATGTCTCGACATACACCGCGAGGTCCCGGGGCGATTCAGGAATATGTGCGCCTCAGAGAGGAAATCCTGGGCGTGGTGGACGCGACGATGCGCCTCGAGTCCACATCGAGGGCTTCCCTGGGCGAACTTCGGGAAAAAATTGCCTCCGACACTTTCAACCTGGTGGTGGTTGGACAGTTCAAGAGGGGCAAAACCTGTCTGATCAACGCACTCCTTGGAACGGAGCTGCTGCCCGTTTCCGTTGTTCCGCTCACCTCCATCGTCACGATCCTCGCCTATGGGAGCTCTCTCGAGGTTCGGGTCTTTTTCCGAGACGGTCGGTCCGCCGCCGTGGAACCCGAAAAGATCGCCGACTATGTGACGGAGCAAGGCAACCCCAAAAACATCAGGAATGTGAGGGAGGTCGTCCTGACCTATCCCTCGGAATACCTCAAAGACGGAGTGCGTCTGGTGGATACTCCGGGCGTGGGTTCCGTCTACGAGCACAATACCGATGTGGCGTACCGGTATCTGCCCAAATCCGACGCCGCTCTGTTCCTCCTGTCCGTGGACCAGCCCGTGAGCCGGGCCGAAGTGGATTTTCTCCAAGACGTACGGCAGCACTCAGGAAAGATTTTCTTCCTGCTCAACAAGATCGACTACCTTACCGAGAGGGACCTTCGGGATTGCCTGGATTTTTCCGAAAAGAGCCTCCGGGACGTGATGGGGCGGGAGGTGAGGATTTTCCCGGTTTCCGCCAGGCTGGCCCTGGATGGGAAAGCGGCTGGGGACCCCGACTCGCTTGCCCGGAGTCGCTTGATGGAGTTCACAAGAACCCTGGACCAGTTCCTCATGAACGAAAAAGGGAAGGTGCTTCTCCTTTCCGCCGCCGATTCTCTCCTTCGAGTCCTCTCCCAGGCACGGCTCGAGGTCGAGGTCGAGGTCAAATCCCTTACGACCCCCCTGGAAGATCTCGAGGAAAAAGTTCGGTCCTTCGAAAAGAAAAAGGAAGAGATCCTGCTGGAAAGCCGGGCCTTCGACATCCTCCTGGACGGCGAAGTGAACCGGCTGGTGCGCACCCTCGACGAGGAACTTGCAGCGTTCAAAAGCAGGCGGGTTCCCGAGCTGGTGTCCCGGTTCGAGGAGATCTATGCCTCGAATGAGGACACTCCATTGCAGGAACTGGACCTGCTTCTCGAAAACCGAGTCCTGGAGGAGGTGCAAGGAATCTTCCTTCCCTGGCAGGCCACCATCGAGGAGATGATCTCCGGAGGTTTCGAGGTGATCTGTCGCCGGTTTCTGGAAAAAATGGACCAGGTGGTGGATCGTCTTCTTGCCTTTTCTTCGCAGCTCTTTTCCGTCCCTTACGAACCCGTTCTTTCCGAATGCCTGTGGAAAACGGAGTCCAGGTTCCATTTCAAATTAAGGGATGAGCCCGTGGGCCTGGACATACTGGCCGACGCTCTCACCTTGCGGGTACCCGGAATGGTGAGCCGCCGGTTCGCGAAGATCAAGGATTACCTGTTTCGCAAGGCCCATGAACGGATTTACCGAAAACGGAAGCAGCAATTGCTCGAGGCTGTGGAGATCCAGGCCGGGAGGATCCGGTACGATTTCCTGGAGCGGATCGAGAAAAGCAAGGAGAGTTTCCGACTCGAGATGCGGCGCAAAATCGAAGCCACCATCCACGGAATTGGAACGGCCGTCGAAAAGGGAATCACCCTCAGGGAGCGGGGTGAGAGGGAAGTAGAGGAGAGGAGAAGCATGCTGGTGAGGGAAATGGAAGAGCTGGGGCTTCTGGAACACAAGGCTGCCGCTGTTCGAGAGAGGGCATCTCGATTGTGATGCCGACCTCTGACCTTTTCCGCTTTTCTTCTTGACAAAGCCAGGATGCTAAAGTAGGTTTGGGCCGCATGTGAAAAAAGTATCTAGGTGCAGGCTTTTGTGTAACACTTTCGAGCGGATTTGCTCACAAGCGGGCAAAATGGCTGCGATTCAAGGCGAACAGGGGGTTCCGCGGTTCGCCTTTTTATAAATACCGCGCCGACTTTCACATTCTCCGCTTTAGTTCCCTCTGCCCGTTTCCATGCGTGGAAGAACTCCAGGGGCCGTGACTTTTCGGAATGGGGTTCCGTATATTTTGTTAGCGCCGGTAACGATCATATTTTCGCACAAGGAGGAGGTGACACGAGTCAACGGAAAAGAGCAGTCAGAATTCATGGAGGGGTATCCGATCCAGGGGCAGGTCTTCGGAGAGGTTCTGATTTCGAAAAATTCCAAAGGAGGAGTAAATGAAAACCAGCACAATCATTATGTTTGCCCTCGGATGTGGTGGGCTGGGAGTTTTGTACTCCCTCTTCACGGCAGCCTGGGTTTCCAAGCAACCGGCCGGCTCCGAGAAGATGCAGCAGATCTCGGAGGCCATTCGTGAAGGAGCCACGGCTTTTCTGAATCGCGAATACAAGACCGTCGCCATCGTCATGGTGATTCTTGCCGCAGCCCTGACATACCTGGGCAAATGGACGGCCGTCGGCTTCGTCATCGGCACCGTCGGCTCGGCCCTGGCCGGGTACATCGGCATGATGGTCACGGTGAAGGCCAACGTGCGCACCACCGAAGCCGCCAAGAGCGGTCTCCAGGCGGCTTTGTCGGTGGCCTTCAAGGGTGGATCCGTCACGGGAATCATGGTCGTGGGCCTCGGATTGATCGGCATCACCTCTTACTACACCTTCGTGAAATCCGTGGCTCCGGTGGAAGAAGCCTTCCACGCTCTGGTGGGCCTGGGATTCGGCTGCTCCCTCATGAGCGTCTTTGCCCGTATCGCGGGCGGCATTTACACCAAGGCCGCCGACGTGGGGGCGGACCTGGTCGGGAAGGTCGAAGCCGGGATTCCCGAGGATGATCCTCGCAACGCCGCGGTTATCGCCGACAATGTGGGTGACAACGTGGGGGATTGTGCAGGCATGGCCGCCGACTTGTATGAAACCTACACCGTGACCCTGGTTGCCGCCATGCTTCTCGCCAAGACGGTGTTCGGGCCCGAGAGCCCGTGGGTGGAATTCCCCCTCCTTATCGGCGGGATTTCCATCGTGGCATCCATCATCGGCACCTACTTCGTCCGACTGGGCAAGAGCCAGTACATCATGGGCGCCCTCTACAAGGGTCTGGCCGTTGCCGGCATCCTGGCCGCAGGTGCCTTTTACCTTGCTTCCGATTGGTTCCTGAAGAATCCTGGCGTCGAGCAGGTTTTTTCCCCCACGGGAGTGTTCATCATCGCCGTCATCGGTTTGCTCTTGACCGGCTTGATCGTCATGATCACCGAGTATTTCACTTCCAAGAGTTTCAGTCCCGTGAAGCACATCGCCGCGGCTAGCGTCACGGGTCACGGCACCAACGTCATCGCCGGCCTCGCCGTAAGCATGAAGGCAGCCGCTCCCCCCGCGATTGTGATCTGCGGCGCGATCATTTGGGCCTACAGCCTGGGAGGCGGTTTCTCCGGCAACCCCGGCACCGGTCTTTTTGCCATTGCTCTTACCGCCGTGGCCATGCTGTCCATGACGGGAATCGTGGTGGCTATTGACTCCTACGGCCCCATCACCGACAACGCGGGGGGTATTGCCGAAATGGCGGAACTTCCCGAAAGCGTTCGTGCCATCACCGATCCCCTGGATGCCGTGGGCAACACCACCAAGGCGGTCACCAAGGGGTACGCCATTGCCTCGGCCGGTGTGGCGGCGCTGGTCCTTTTTGCCGAATATTCCCGATCCTTTGGCGCCGGTTTGTCCTTTGACCTGTCGGATCCCAAGGTCATCGTCGGCCTTTTCATCGGAGGCCTGCTGCCCTACTACTTCGGGTCCCTGCTTATGGAAGCGGTGGGCAAAGCGGCTGGAGGCGTGGTCGAGGAAGTACGACGCCAGTTCCGTGAGATCCCCGGCATCATGGAAGGGACCGCCAAGCCTGAATACGGCAAGTGCGTCGACATCGTGACCAAGAGCGCCATCAAAGAGATGATGCTGCCGGCCCTGATCCCCGTGGCCGCCCCTGTCCTGGTGGGTCTGCTGGTGGGAAAAGAGGCCCTGGGTGGCGTGCTCATCGGCGCCATCGTCACGGGTCTTTTCCAGGCCATCGCCATGACCAGCGGCGGCGGCGCCTGGGACAACGCCAAGAAGTTCATCGAGGACGGCATGTACGGCGGCAAGAAGTCCGAGGCCCACAAGGCGGCCGTCACGGGGGACACTGTGGGAGATCCGTACAAGGATACCGCCGGACCGGCCATCAATCCCATGATCAAGGTCGTAAACATCGTGGCGCTGCTGATCGTGCCCTTGATCAAGTAGCCGCTCCCTTCGGCCCGCAGCCGAAAAAAATCAACCCCCGCCCCTTTCCCGGGGGTCGGGGGTTTCTTTTTGTGCCTGCCGGAGTAAGGGAAACCGGAAATCGAATCCCGGTAAGGTCCCGGATCGTGAATTTCACGGAGGTGTCCTTGGCGTCACCTTCCCTCCCGGGTTGAGGAGAAAGGGTCGAGGCAGTCTATTCCTTCCCAATCATGACACTGGTGGCCTTGATGAGGGCGCAGACCTCGTCGCCCGCCTTGATGCCAAGCTCCCGCACTGCATCCACGGTGATTACGGATGTGAGGATGTTTCCGCCGCCGAGGTCGACCTTCACTTTTGCCGCCACCTGACCTTCTTTGACTTCCACCACTTTGCCTTTCAGTACGTTCCTGGTGCTCAGTCTCATTGTGCTCTCCTTTTGTGCTGGTATCCCCATCTCCCATCGGGCACAACGGCTGTGCCGCAGCGGACTTGGGTGTGCTCCCTGCAGAAGCTGCACCCGGCCTACGTTTCTGGAAAAATTTCCGATCCTGAATGGAAAAGGCCTGTTTTTCAGGAGGCGAGCAGCTCTTCGAGATTCGATCCGCCGGTCCTGAGAAAATGCCGCACTTCACTGACCCGACCGACGTCGTAGATCACCAGGGTCTCGGCGAAAGCGCGAATGTCCTCGGGGTCGTGGGTGACCATGATCACCGGTATCTCGAACGAGCACCGGATCCTTGCCAGCTCCTCCCGCAGCTTGATGCGCAGCAACGTGTCCAGTGCGGCAAAGGGCTCATCGAGAAGCAGCAAATCCGGCTTTTGGATCAGGGCTCGCGCCAAGGCCACCCGCTGCTTCTGGCCTCCTGAAATGTCGGCGGGAAAACTGTGAGCCAGGTGAGGGATCTCGAAGATCTCGAGAAATTCCATGACCTGTCGCCTCTCCTCGCGAGACAGGCGCCACTGCCACGATTTCCTCAGGCCGAACCCTACATTCTCCATCACCGTGAGGTGGGGGAAGAGTGCATAGTCCTGGAACAGGTAGCCTATCCGGCGATGGCGCGAAGGGACATTCACCCCGACCTCAGAATCAAACAGCACGCGTCCGTTGAGGATGATTCTGCCGGCACCGGGGGTCACCAGGCCGGCAATGGATTGCAGCGTGAGCGTCTTGCCGGACCCCGAAGGACCAAAAAGGACCACGCACTGCTCCTCGGAGGTGAATGCGGCCTCGAGCAGGAACTGCCGTGCCTTGGATTCCATCTTCATCGTCACGGAAACCTGGATGACCATCTCAGGGGTTCCTAAATCCGTACTTCGAGAGGATTTCCCGGCCTTCCGGGCCTTGGACGAAATCAATGAACTGTCGGCTCGAGTCCTTCTTCACGGTCGTCGCCACTACCGCGATCGGGTAGAGGATGGGTTCGTGCTTTGTCATGGTTGCGACCACCCGCACCTTGTCCTTGGCGATGAGGGCGTCGGTGCCGAAATCAAATCCCGCTTCGACTTCTCCACGGCTCACATAGTCCAGTACCTGACGCACGGATTCACCCAGAACAAGCTTGGGACCGAGTTTCTCCCAGAGACCTTCGTTGGTCAGGACCTGCTGGGCATACCGACCTGCGGGAACCGACGCAGGATTTCCCAGGGAGACTCTGGCCACCTCCTTTGCCGTGAGATCCTGCACATTGTTGACCTGGACCTTCGAGTGGAGGGGAACGATCAGTACCAGGCTGTTCCCGGCGAAATTCTTCCGCGTTTCGGGCAAGATCAGTTTCTTCTCGGCGGCCTGATCCATCGTCTTCTGGTCTGCCGACGCGAATACATCCACCGGGGCCCCCCTTTCGATTTGCTGCAACAAAACCCCGGAAGCCGCGAAATTCGGGACGACCTTGATTCCCGGATTAGCTTTCATAAACTCCCGGGCAATTTCCTGGAATACATTGGTGAGACTCGCCGCTGCGGATACAATGAGTTCCTGTTCTGCTACCGCTTCTCTCAAGGGCGACACGCCGAGAAACACCAGAGCCAGCAACAGACCTACAAACGGTTTTCTGTTCATCGATCCACCTCCTTGAGGTATTGAGTTTTGAGAATCCTTCCCGAGAAGACCAGAATCAACATGCAGACCAACGAGGTGATGAGAACGAGGGTACACGCCAGTCGGTCATTACCGACCTGGACTGCCTCGTACACCGCCAGGGACAGGGTTTGCGTCTTGCCCGGCAGGTTGCCCGCCACCATGAGGGTGGCCCCAAACTCTCCCATCGCCCGGGCAAAGGCGAGCATGGTGCCAGCCAAGATGCCGCGCCAGGCCAGCGGCAAGGATACCCGGAGAAAAACCCCCGCCTCGGACAGTCCCAGCGTCCGTGCGGCCCTTTCCAGGTTGGGATCGACCCCTTCAAAGGCGGTGCGGGCGGCTTTATAGACCAGGGGCAGGGAAACCACCGTCGAGGCCAGTACCGCTCCCTGCCATGTGAACATGAGGCTCACCCCGAAGCTTTCGTAGAGCCACTGTCCGATCCAACCCTTTCGCCCGAACACCACGATCAGGTAATAGCCCAGCACCGTGGGCGGCATGACAAGGGGCAGGGTCAGCAGGGCATCCGCCCATTCCTTTCCAGGAATTCGAACCCCGGCCATCAGGTAGGCAAAGGCCACTCCGATCACGGAAGCGGCCAGGGTGGCACATCCGGCGACCTTCAGGGTCAGGAGCAGCGGTACCAGGCTGTTCGTCATGGATAGGGTCGTTCCTTTTCCGTCCTGGACGTGAATGTAAATTTTAGACGTCACTTTACATGTTTAAAACCTATTGTGCAACCGCTCAAAACACCGTTCTCGAGTCCGCCCCCCAAAGGGCCGGGCTACTCGCCGAATCACTAGGAGAACAAAAGATGGAGATTGACTGGAGGCATCCCTGGACCACCCTGGAATACCGTATTTTCCCCTCATTGTCCTGGTGTGGCTATTACCCATGTCGGGTGGGAAAATTCCCGGTCTGAAAGTCGAGATGATCGGGGACTTCGCCCTGTGCAGGCTCGTCGACAGCCGACCGTGCTTGGACGATGGTCCTGGAAGATGCCCGGACCAGGATCCCTTTCGAGGATGATGGAGGACCCTGTTCGGTTCGATGCCGGTTCATCCAGTTATTCATGTCAACACATCTTTCATTTCGAGAATCGGTACCCTCTGAAATCGAGACCAGTGCGGGTTTTCATGACTTCGGAAAGAAAGGCCCAAATTCATGCCCTCCATCCCGATGGAGTGAAGAAAGGTCTTTGGCGGCTTGATCGAGAAGCCTGCTTCGGGGAGATCCAACATGGGGGTGAGCCCAATTACTGCATCCACAAACTCACGAATCTCATCATCCGAAGAATCGGGAAGAGCCGTCGGGGCCCGGGCATGTGTTTCGGTGCCATGGAACACGCCAAATTGGAGTGGGACCGAAGAAGGCTCTCTTCCTATGAAGACACGAGAATCATCGGGAGCGGGGACATCGATCGACCTGCCGGAACCAGACCGAAGAAAAAGCTCCCCACCCTTGCTTCCTGATGCAACTATGTTGCGGATGGTGGCGTCTTTTATTATGATTGCACATCCTATGATGACCTATGATCGGTCACATGCAAATTGTTTGAAATGAGTCGGGTCGTCCCGGTCGGAACAAGGAGGGTGTTCTCATGAATTGGGCCGCCAGGTTCCTTCGAATTCTGTGGATCGTCTGCGGGATTGCCGCGGCAAGTCCATCGAGTGCGGGCACCGCAATGCCGGTGGCGGTGAGTATCCCGCCGCAGAAATACTTCGTGGAAAAGATCGGAGGCCGATGGGTGACGGTCTCGGTCATGGTGGAACCGGGTGCCAATCCTCACAACTATGAGCCGAAGCCTCAGCAGATGATTCAGTTGTCATCCTCGAGGATCTATTTCGCCGTGGGGGATCCCTTCGAGCGGGTCTGGCTCGGGAAGTTCGCCGCAGCAAACCCCTCCATGCTCATCGTGAACACCGACGAAGGAATTCAAAAGATTCCCCTGGCCTCCCACATTCATGGAGGAGGCGCGGCTCATCGGAGCTCCGGGAAGAGTGGATTCCACTCCGAAAATCTCGACCCCCATGTGTGGCTTGCACCCCACCTGGTGATGATCCAGGCCCGCAATATCCTGAAGGCCCTCGTCCAGGTCGACCCGGAACATCGCACGGACTACGAATCCAACTACTCCCGCTGGATGGAGGAAATTGTCCGGCTGGATCTCCACCTCATGGAAATCTTTTCCCGACAGAACGGAACCCGTGAATTCATGGTGTTCCATCCGTCCTGGGGATACTTTGCCCATGCCTACGGACTCACGCAACTGCCGGTGGAAGTCGAGGGGAAGGAGCCCAAGGCGGCGGAACTTCAGGAGCTCATCCGCCATGCCAGGGAACACAACATTCGATGTATCTTTGTTCAGCCCCAGTTTTCCGCGTCCAGTGCCAGGGTCGTCGAGGAAGCCGTCGGGGGTCGCGTGGAGGTGGCGGATCCCCTGACCGAAGACTGGGACAGGAACCTCAGGGAGATGGGAAAGAAGCTCGAGGCAAACTGCCGGTAGAAGGAGGGATCGGATGTGTCTTCAGTGTGATTATTCGGCCATCCTGGAGAACTCGGATCTGCCCGTTACACCGCATCGCCTCAGGGTCCTGGAGATCGTGGGAAACAGCCCCTATCCTTTAAGCCCCCCGGAGATCTTCGAGACGGTGAAACGATCCTGCTCCATGAATCGGGTGACTCTGTACCGCGTCCTGGACCTGTTGGTGGAAAGGGGACTGGTGGAGCGTATCAGCGCGGGTGATCGGGCCTTTCGTTACGGATTGGCTCCCAACACGAATCATCCCAAACACCCGCATTTCTACTGCACTCGATGCCGGAGCATGGAATGCCTGAGACCGGAGGCGCTGCCCCTCGATGTTCAATCTTTCCAGAGGACCTTCCCGGCGCTCATCGAAAAGGTGGAAGTGCGCCTGGACGGGATCTGCAGCAACTGTCTCCAAAAGAAAAGGGGGCGACGGCAGCGATCCAGGCCTCCTGCACCTTGAAGAATACTCCCACGAGGGATAGGCGGGACGATCGACTCATTCGGGGCCGGAGCCCCCGCCCCCAAAACCTAAACATTGCAGTGAGGGCAGCCGCCGGGTTCTTCTTGCCTCTTCTTGCCGTTTTCGTCTTCCTTGCCGTATTCCTTCACGATTTCCGCGATCTTCCTCAAACGGTCGTCCACCTTGCGGAAAAGGGTCCCCTCGGGATAGGAACCGTCTTCCTGGAGCTTTCCGGCTTCCATGCCCGTGAGGATCTCGATGCCCTCTTCAATGGTGGTCACGGGCCAGATATGGAATTTCCCCGCCTCGACCGCGTCCACCACCTCCTGCTTGAGCATGAGATTGTCCACGTTTTTGGAGGGAATGATGACCCCCTGATTCCCCGTGAGCCCTTTGTGCTTGCAAATATCGAAGAAGCCTTCGATCTTGTGGGTTGCACCCCCTATGGGTTGAATCTCCCCCTTTTGACTGACCGAACCGGTGACGGCAATCCCCTGGAAGATGGGAACCTGGGCCAAAGCGCTGAGCAGGACATACAGCTCGGTGCTTGATGCGCTGTCCCCGTCCACCAGGCCGTAGCTCTGCTCGAAGGACAGGGTGGCGGTGAGGGAGATGGGCTTGTTGTGGGCAAAACGCTCCTTGAGGAAGCCGGACAGGGTGAGAAGCCCCTTGGTATGGATGTTGCCGCTCATCTTGGCTTCCCGGTCGATGGAAACCATTCCCTCCCTCCCGACGGAGACGTTGGCCGTGATGCGGTTGGGTTTGCCGAAGACATGATCTCCCGTTATCAGCACCGAAAGCCCATTTACCTGCCCGATCTTGTAACCGTCCGTTTCCACCCAGAAGATGTCCCTCAGGGTCAATTCCTTGATCCTCTCTTCGACGAGATTGGACCGGTAAGTGCGCTTGTCGATGGCTTCTTGCACGTGTTTTCTCCGGATGAACTCCGATTGGTCCAAACCGGCGAAATAATTGGCTTCTTTGAGCAGATCGGAAATGTTGCCCATGGTTAGGCTCAGCTTCTTCCGATCCTCGGTCAGTTCCATACTGTATTCCATTACCCGGGATACCCCCGACCGATCCAGGTGACGCAGGTGATGTTCCTTGCAGTAGTGGCTCATCATCCGCGCGCATTCGAGGACCTTCTCGTCCTTGCGGTCCATCTGGTCGTCCAGGTGGGCTTTGACTTTGAAATACTTCTGGAAGCGTTCATCATACATGTAGAGCAGCTGGTAGATGTACGGATCGCCTGCCAGGACGATTTTACACTGGAGCGGGATGGGCTCCGGGCGAATGGTCCGGGTGCTGAAGAGCCCGTAGAGCTCTCCCAGGTCCTCGATCTTGATTTCCTGGTCCCGCAGCGCCCTTTTGAGTGCTTCGTAGGTGATGTACCACCGCAACAGGTCCAGGGCCTTCATGATGAGGTAGCCGCCGTTGGCCTTGTGGAGCGCTCCGGCCTTGATCATGGTGTGATCGGTGAACAATGCTCCGAACCACGCCTGCCTCTCGATGGAACCGAAAATGTTGGGATAGGCCGGGTTTGACTCGATCACCACCGGCGCCCCTTTGGTCTCGGAGTGGTCGATGAGTACATTGACTTCGTATTTCCGCAAGGAGGCTTCCCGCGAAGGAACGGGGAAGGGGGTGCCCGCTTGGGGTTGCTGCTGGGCCTCGGGCTTCTTCTTGAAGTCTTCGATGTTTTCCAGGATGTCCTCCTGCACCATTTTGAAGTACTCGAGGACCTGGGGTTCGTCCCGGTACTTTTCCTCGTAGCTGTCCATCAGCTGCCCTACGACAAAAAGGGCGATCTCTCCGTCGAGCTTCGAGTGCTTTTGCTTGAATTCCTCTTCGGCCTCTCGGATCTTCTTGATGGCCTCCTTCATCTTTTCGTGCAGCTCATCGCTTTTCTGCCTCAGGAGCTTGCGCTCTTCCTCGTCCAGCTGGCGCAGGTCCTCCTGGGTCATGGGCTCGCCTTCCTTGTTGGCGGGAATAATGACCATTCCCACCTGGGAGAACTGCAGGATGAAGCCCTCCGCCTTGGCTTGAGCGGACAGTTCGTCGATGATTTCGCGCCGCAGTCGTTCAAAGGACTGGTGAACTTCACTTTCCTTAGTCCGGTAGTCGTCGCTGTCGAAAACTTCCGGAATCTTGGCCTGCAGGGTGTTGATGAACTCCTGCATGTCTTTCTTGAGGACTTTGCCCCGGCCTGCGGTCAGCTTGAGGCTCTTGGGTTTATCCGTTTCCTTGAAATTGTACACGTAACACCAGTCGGGCGGGGTAGGTTCCTCCCCGGCCTGTTCCTCGAGATATGTCTTGGCGATATAGGTGAGACCCGCCTTGGGCGGACCGGCAATGAAAATATTGTATCCGGATTCTTTCATTCCCATGCCGAATTTGATGGCGTCAATGGCCCGCTCCTGGCCGACCACCCGCTCTTCCAAGGCCTCGAGCGAGGAGGTGTCTTCAAAGGGAAGGGAATCAAGATCGATCGTGGCTCTCAGATCTTTGGCTGATAATTCAGCAAATACTTTCGACATCGGGATCTCCTCCATTCAATAAACGATGGATTTTTATTCTGTGCCGGCGTGGGGTGCTCAAGCGATGACTTCCAGCCTGGCACGCTTCTTATGGCTGGATGCGGCCGCCTGTAAGACCGTGCGGATGGCGTTGATGGTGTTTCCGTTCTTGCCGATGATTTTTCCCAGGTCGTCCGGAGCTATTTTCAGCTCCATCAAGAGTGTGTCGTCGGCTTCCTGCTGGTTCAAAGAGACTTCCTCCGGGTGATCTACTAAAGATTTAACAAGGAATTCAACCAGTTCCTTCATTTTACCTCTATCCTCTTCCTTCCTTGAGACGGTTGCTCGACCAGGATCTCCACGGTCCCTACAGCTTGTCCATAACGGATCGCACCTTGCGTTCCGGGCTGCTGGAGCGGTCGCGACGATCATCGATTTTCACGTGGGTGAGTACACGGGGCACGCCGTGGGAAAAGCAGCTTTCATGCATTCGGCGAACGACTTTCCAGATCTCGTCCAGGTCGCCGGAGATAATGGTTCCCATGGCGGTGAGTTCGTAAGAAAGTCCACTGTCCTGCAACACCTTCAGGGCTCCCGCCACAAAACGGCTGAGACCGGTGTCGGCTATTCCCAGGGGAACTACGCTCACTTCTACAATGGCCATAACCTGCCTCCTCCTATAAAGAAAAGTCCCATCCTGCGACACCCAATATCCGGTGCAACCCCCGAAGGCTTTTCACCAGGTGCTCTTCCCGGTGCGGCTCCAGGGTCAACAAGGGTTTCATCCCGTTGGAGCCGAGATAGCGAAACAGTTCGACGAAATCAATGGTCCCCTCTCCAATGGGTAAATGGGAATCCGACGTGCCGTCGTTGTCGTGGAGATGAATCTCCCGTAGAACCGATTGTAGCTTTTCCAACCACGCCTTCAAAGGGGCCCTCGAAAAGCTGTGCTGATGCCCCACGTCGAGGCAAAACCCGAAGAAGGGAGACGGGATGCGGTCAAACAATTCCCTGTGGAAATCCGGTCCCAGTTCCCACACGTTTTCGAGGAGCAGGGGGACCTTTTGCTTTTCCGCGCGCGCCACAAGGGCTTCCCAGAGTGCCAGGCTCCTGTCCAGCCACGAGGAACGATGCCCCCCGTGATGCCTTGGGTCGAATCCCGTATGACAGACCACCTGGACGGGATTGAAGGGCTCCAGAACATCGAACAGCTGATCGAGGCGTTGCCGGGACACACGGCGAATGAGGGGGTCAACGCTTCCTGGGCACAAGTCCCAAAAGGGCCCGTGGAGGGTAGTCCGGCACTCTTTCTCCTGCAACCTGCCCGCAAGTGAAACAATTTCGGGACGGGAAATCTCATCCAGAACCGTTGCCTCGATCCCTATTTCCAGGTTCAGCCGAAGGTCTAAAATGATATCCACATATTTTGGCAGTTGCCTCCAGGGTAGGTTCACATGCACGGATCGCAAGAGGCGCGCAAGGTTTTCTTCCGGTATCAGGAACACGGGTGATCGCTTCTCTCCCGGAGTTACGTACGCCGCCATGGTCAGAAGAATGGGGATTGAATCCGCGGACCGCTGATTCCCGGGGCCCCGTCCGTCGAGGAACGATTCCGCGGGTGTCGGTCCTGCGCGATTTCCGCCACCGAAGCGGCGGGGATCTCCTCGCCGTCCACCAGGAAAAGGGGGAACGAGCGTCCCGGGGACAACCCCCGGCTTCCCGGTTTCGGATGCTGTAAATCGAGCCGGTCCCGGCAGCAACGGGACCGGTTGCAGGATATGGGTCCGTGTGCCCCTGGTACCATATATCCAATCACACGGCGCATATCCACGCCTTTTATAGTGGAAATTGGTGGAGGGGACAGCAAAAATCTGCGATGGTAGCCGACAAAACAAGAAAGGACGGGAGGCACATGAAGCAGGTTGTCTACGATCAACTGAGAGAATCCGACTATTTCAAAATTCGCGATTATCTCGATGAAAATGTGGAGAAGGGGGCCCTCGAGGGGATCTATCAAGTGGATCTGCCCGAGGAACTCCATTCCCCGACCCAAGCCGGGCATGTTCAATGTCAGGGGTACTACTTTGCAGTGAACCTGGAACGAAACCAGGTCTCCTTCGAGCTCCTGATCCGGAGTCGCCGGGTCCTTCGATGCGGTTGTATCGGCTACGCCACCCGTGAACAGCGGGATTACATCGTGCGCTTTGCTGACGAAATGCTCGAAGGGCTGGGAATCCGGATTTGAGGTGCCGAGTCAGCCGATTTTCTCGGGAAAGGGGTGAAGGAGAAAATCGGCCAGCACCAGGAGCACCATCGCCTCGCATACGGGAACGATTCGAGGGATGGCGGACACGTCATGGCGTCCCTGGATCTGGATTGTGGTGGGTTTGCCGTCGGCGGTGACGGTGTTCTGAACCTTGGAAATGGAGGGAATGGGTTTAACGGCGGCTCGAAGAATGATGTCGGCCCCTGTCGAAAGCCCCCCCAGTACGCCCCCGGCATGGTTGGAGCGGTAGCCGTCGGGGGTCAAGGGATCGTTGTGCTCGCTTCCAAGCATTCCTGCGGCGGCGAATCCCTCCCCGATTTCCACCCCCTTGACCGCGCCGATGGACATGAGAGCCGAGGCCAGGCGGGCGTCCAGCTTGTCGAACACGGGTTCTCCCAACCCCGGGGGACAGCCCTGGGCGCAGACCTCGACAATCCCTCCCACGGAGTCCCCCGCCGCCCGGACTTCGACCAGCCGTTTTTCCATGGCTTCCGCCGCTTCCATGTCCGGACAGAACAACGAGTTTTGATCGATGGCTTCCCAATGGAAGGAACGGCAGCGAATGCCCCCCAGGGCCACGGTATAAGCTCGCACCTGGATTTCGTGCTGGCGGAGAAACTTGCGGGCCACCGCCCCGGCAGCCACGCGGCCCACTGTCTCCCTGCCCGAGCTTCGACCCCCGCCCCTCCAGTCACGGATTCCGTATTTCTGGTCGTAGGTACGGTCCGCGTGTCCCGGACGGTAGACCGTGGCCAGGGATTCATAATCCCGGCTCCGGACATCGCGGTTGCGGATGATCAGGCTGATGGGAGTCCCCGTGGTGACTTCCTCGAAGGTCCCTGAAAGGATCTCCACCTGGTCCGGCTCCTGCCTGGGGGTGGTGAGGTCCCTTCCGGGCCTGCGACGTTCCAGGTCCTTCTGGATGTCCTGGGGGGTCAGAGGGACCCCGGGAGGACACCCGTCAATGACCACGCCCAGCGCCGGGCCGTGGGACTCTCCCCAGGTGGTGATGCGAAATAGGCGACCGAACGAATTTCCTGCCATGTCTGTGCTCCGGATGTGCGAAAAACCTTGCCGGGGTGCCCATTCTTGACACTCCCGAGGAAAAAGTTATTCTTAACAATCGAAAAAAGGTGAAGGTTTAATGTACTCTTCCGCCCCCTCTCTCCCAGGAGGACCAAGGATGAGCGATCGACTTCCTGATTTTCGAGAAGACTTGGAAAGCAAAGTCGAAGAGGACCTCCAGGAACCTCCTATGTACCGGGTTCTATTGCACAACGACGACTACACCACCATGGAATTCGTAGTGGAAGTGCTCCGACAGGTATTCCACAAACCCCCTGCAGAAGCCACTCGCATCATGCTTCTTGTTCACAGAAGCGGTACCGGACTTTGCGGCGTATACACGGAAGAAATCGCCGAAACCAAAGTTGCCCTGGTCCGGCACCTGGCCGAAAAAAACGGATACCCACTTCAGTGTAGCATGGAAGAAGTCTAAATGATCAACAGAGAATTGGAACTCACATTTTCTGCGGCGGTGAGAGAAGCCAAAAGCCGCCACCATGAATTCCTGACGCTCGAACACATCCTTTTCGCTCTGCTCCACGATGCCATGGGAAGGAATATCCTGGTCCATTGCGGCGCCGATGTCGAGGAACTCAAGATGCACCTCGAGAAGTTTCTCGCCGAGAGGGTCGAGAAGCTGCCCGAGGACGTCCGGCAGGATCCCATGCAGACCATGGGGGTTCAGAGGGTCCTCCAGCGCGCCATCATGCACGTGCGTGGGGCGGAGAAGAAGGAAGTGGATGTGGGGGATATCCTGGCGGCCATGTTCTACGAAGAGAACTCCTATGCTGTGTATTTCTTGAAATCCCAGGGGGTAACCCGGCTGGATGTGCTCAACTATATTTCCCACGGCATTTCCAAGGTGGGTGAATCGGAGAGGGATGAAGAGCCCGTACGGGCCATTCAGCCCCAGTCGCAGGAGGCCGTTCGGGAGACGCGAAGAGCATCGGCTCTCGAGAGCTTCACGGTGAATCTCATCCGGAAGGCCGCCGATGGACTGATCGATCCGCTGATCGCCCGCGAGGAGGAGATCCTGCGGACCCTCCAGATTCTTGGCCGGCGCACCAAGAACAACCCCATCTATGTCGGAGACCCGGGCGTGGGCAAGACCGCCATTGCCGAAGGGCTGGCCCTGAAAATTCACCGGGGGGAGGTCCCCGAGGCCTTCAAGAAAGTCGAAATCTACGCCCTGGATATGGGGGCCGTCCTTGCCGGAACGAAGTTTCGCGGTGACTTCGAGGCTCGGCTGAAGGCCATCCTCCAGGAGTTGAAACGCAAGGAGGGAGCCATCCTTTTTATCGACGAAATCCACACCGTGGTGGGGGCGGGGGCTACCAGCGGTGGTTCCATGGACGCTTCCAACATTTTGAAACCCGTCCTGGTTACGGGCGGCCTGCGATGCATCGGGTCCACCACCTATGAAGAGTACAAGAACTACTTTGAAAAAGACCGGGCCTTGAGTCGACGGTTCCAGAAGGTGGAAATTCGGGAACCCTCGGTGGAGGAAACCTACCGGATTCTCCTCGGGCTAAGGTCCTATTACGAGAAACATCATGGGATCCGGTACACGGACGCGGCTCTTCGAGCTGCAGTGGAACTTGGGGCTCGGCACATCAACGACCGGTACCTGCCCGACAAGGCCATCGACGTGATCGACGAAGCGGGGGCGAGCCTCCGCCTCAAGAAAGATCGCCGGGTGCGAAGGATCGTGGGTCCCAAAGACATCGAACAGGTGGTGGCCCGAATTGCCAAGATCCCGGCCCGAAGTGTTTCCTCCTCGGACCAGCTACGACTTCAGAGCCTCGAGAACGAACTGAAGTCACAGGTCTTCGGCCAGCAGGCGGCCATCGAGGCCCTGACCCGGGCTATCAAGCGGTCCAGGGCCGGATTGCGCATTCCGGACAAGCCCATCGGGTCTTTCCTTCTCATTGGGCCCACCGGGGTGGGAAAAACCGAGGTAGCCAAGCAACTGGCTCGGATCCTGGGGGTTCATTTCCTGCGCTTCGACATGAGCGAGTACATGGAAAAACATACGGTTTCCCGCCTGATTGGAGCGCCTCCCGGCTACATCGGCTTCGATCAGGGAGGGCTCCTGACCGACGCAATCCGCAAGCACCCATACACGGTCCTGTTGCTCGACGAAATCGAGAAAGCGCACCCCGATCTTTTCAGCATCCTCCTTCAGGTGATGGACCATGCGTCCCTGACGGACAACAACGGGAAAAAGGCCGACTTTCGCAATGTCATTCTTCTCATGACATCCAACGCGGGCGCCCGTGAGATGAGCAGCCCCTCCATCGGATTCGGAACCGAGGGGGGAGACTCCAGGATCTCCAAGGGGATGAAGGCCGTCGAAAACCTGTTCAGCCCCGAGTTCCGCAACCGTTTGGACGGTATCGTGGCCTTCAATGGCCTCACCATCGAGATCATGGAGCGGATCGTAGATAAGTTCATAACCGAGCTGGAGGTCCAGCTTTCCGAGAAGAAAATTCGGCTCGAACTGAGTTCCCCGGCTCGAGCTTGGCTGGCAGAAAAAGGTTACGACCCGACCTTCGGGGCACGACCCCTGGCGAGGCTGATCCAGGCGGAAATCAAGGACATCCTGGCGGACGAGATCCTCTTTGGCCGTCTCAAGCAAGGGGGGAAAGTCCTTATCCACCTCGTGGATGAACCCGGACCGAATTTTCCGGAAGTCTTGAAGACCGAAACCTTTGCCTTTCATTTTCTCGACACCCTGGCGCTGGAGACGGCGGGGGTGTGAGTGCGATCGGCCCATGAGCTTCCATGCCTGTTTATCGCCTGGCAAAACCACTGGTTTTTCCCTCTCCTTCCCTGGCTGAACCCGACGGTCTCCTGGCCGTCGGGGGAGACCTCTCCCCCCAACGGCTGCTTCTGGCCTATCGCCGGGGAATCTTCCCCTGGTACTCGAAAAATACCCCTATCCTTTGGTGGTCCCCTGATCCACGGATGGTGCTTGTTCCACAGGAGCTGACCGTCAGCAGGAGCCTGGTGCGGGTCCTCAAAAAATCTCTTTTCCGGGTGACCTTCGATTGCGCCTTTCGTCAGGTCGTGGAATCCTGCGCCGCTGTCCCCCGAAACTACGGAGAAGGGACCTGGATTGTTCCGGAGATGATGGATGCCTACGAGGAGCTTCACCGAATGGGGTATGCTCATTCCATTGAAGCCTGGCACAAAGGAAACCTGGTGGGGGGGTTGTACGGGGTGGCGCTGGGGAGGGCCTTTTTCGGAGAATCCATGTTTACCCTCATGGCGGATGCCTCCAAGGTGGCCCTCGTTCATCTGGTTCGGCTTCTCACCCGATGGGGCTTCGATTTCATCGACTGCCAGGTGGTGACCGAACACCTGCGTCGACTGGGGGCACGAGAGATCTCCCGGCAGGCGTTTTTGGAACAATTGGAAAAATCCGTGCTCCATAAGTCGGTGCGAGGATCTTGGGCTTTTGTCGCCACGGATTGAATTGTGGAAGAGATTCGTCGGGCGGAGGAAAACATCCGGGGTTGCAGCCTCAAGGCCCGAATCGTTCCGGTTGCCGATGCACTCTTCCCTCGAACCTCTCACACAAGCTGGTTTTCACAGGACCAGCCTCTTGGATCTTCGCGGGAAAACCCCTCCATCACCTCTTCCGATGTCCGACCGTCGGTTCATTAAGATTACCGATTGGAATGATTGAAAAAGCCTGATTATAAGTCCAAGGGCTGCCGCTACGGATGTATGGATGACCCCGGCAGGAACCGTTTCCGGAAGGTCCGCCGACAATTACCGAGGAGGTTCATGTCATGTCCACACCCTATGATGCCATGTGGGAAAAGCTCAACCTGGATCTGGACGCCCATGCTGGTTTACTCGAAGTCCTGGGCAAGTTCTATGGAGATATCTACCTTTCCCAGTCCGGTCGGCTCAAAGGAATGGAATACCTGGATTTCGTCCTTTCCGAAGTCCACGGCCTTCGCATCCAGGAGCTCCAGCAGGCCAAGGCCCGGGGGAAGAAGGTCATCGGCGCCTTCTGTGTCTTTGTTCCCGAAGAGATCGTTCTTGCGGCTGGCGCCGTCCAGGTGGGGTTGTGTGCCGGGGCGGAAGCCGGAAAGGATGCGGCCGAAAAGATCCTCCCCAGGAATACTTGTGCCCTGATCAAGTCCTTTGTGGGTTTCAAGCTCTCGAGGCTTTGTCCCTACATTGAATCCTGCGATCTCGTGGTAGGGGAAACTACTTGCGACGGCAAAAAGAAGGCCTACGAGATCTTTGCAGATTATGCGCCGGTATATGTCATGGAGATCCCTCAAATGAAGCAGAAGCGCGATCGAGATCTCTGGCATTCCGAAGTCCTGCGGTTCAAGAAGAAAGTCGAGGAACTCACGGGAGTAACCATCACGGTGGAAAAGCTTGGGAACGCAATCCGCCTGCTCAACGATCGGCGGAGAGCGCTGCAACGGCTGGACGCACTGCGTGCGGCGGACCCGGTCCCCATTTCCGGCAGAGACGTTCTTCTCGTCAATCAGGTGAGCTTCTATGACGATCCGGCCCGGTTCACGCAAAGCATCGTGAAGCTCTGCGACGAGCTGGAGGAACGGGTGAAAGCAGGGCAGGGCGTGGTGCCTTCCGGGACCCCTCGTTTGATGCTTTCCGGGTGTCCCATGGCCGTTCCCAACTGGAAGCTGCCATACATCATCGAATCATCGGGGGCCGTGATTGTGGGAGAGGAATCCTGCATCGGGCGACGAAATACGCGGGATTTGGTCATGGAAGACGGCGGGAACCTCGAGGATTTGCTCGATGGTATTGTCGATCGCAGCATGAAGATCGATTGTGCCTGCTTCACCCCGAATCAGGAACGGCTGGACCACATCGTGAGCATGGCCAAGGATCTGAAGGTGGACGGCGTCGTCCACTACGGTCTCTCCTTCTGTCAGACTTACGCCATCGAGGCGTTCAAGGTCGAAAAGACTCTGCGGGAAGCGGGGTTTCCCATGCTCTCTATCGAAACGGACTACGGCATGGAGGACGTCCAGCAGTTGAAGACGCGGGTCGAGGCCTTTGTGGAAATGGTCCGGTAGGGTTGCCGGGGCGATGAATCGTGACACGAAATCTCATGGACGCAAGTTGGTCGCCGATTCCTTCAGCCCTCCGCGTGGTCACCATTACGGAAATTCAGTCCTCTGCCCCGGGGGTTCGTTATTTGTTTCCCGAGGCGCGCACGGTCCCGGGCATTGGAGGTCAGGATACCAAAGTCATTTCCCTCAACCCCGGGGAAGGTGATGAAGTTCGAGATGAACGACCGTTGTGCGGCGGGGACGGGAAAGTTCCTCGAATTCCATGGCCACGGCTCTCCGGGGCGACAGCTTCCACGGGGCCGGGGGTCTTGGGAAAAAAGCCCGGTCAGACCTTGCACAGGCCTCGAAAAATGACCCGAAGGTCTCTTTCATCAATCTCGCGAAACAGGACTTCATCTTCAACGGCTTCGGGTTCGATCTCACCCCGGGATTCCTGGATGTCCCGGTCGGCAGGCCGAACAGGGAGGGTCGAGCTTCTCCGCTTCCAGGGAATATTGTCGATCCCTGCGTTGTTTCGAAGCCAATGGTCACATTCGTCGTGACTTCCCAGGAACATGAAGAACAGGTCCTCCTCCTGGATGATGCTGATGAGCCGGTAGCCCCGGACAAGGTCGTATTTCACGCAGTTCCTGATCCTTGCCTCTCCGTACCGCGTCATTCTGCCGACCTCGTTGAGGCCGCGACGCACATCCGAATGAAACTGGTCGATGATGTTTTGAGCATGAACGGCTGCGGCTGCGGCGCGTCCTCCTGCTTTCCGGAGGGCCTTCAGCTGCTTTTTGAGATTTGGGTCCAGGTGAATGTTTTGAATCATCTCATCCCTCGATCCACATGCTCTGGCTTGGCGATGGCGCAGGATACCCCATCGACCGTCTCTCTAGCCGACGCCCCCGAACCTTCCTGGAGGGGACCCAAACGTGAAGCGCCGCATCTCGGCTTCCCATGGAGGTATCCGACTGCATCGGAGCGGCAGCGAGCACAGTGGCGCATCTGGGGAAGAAAGGCCTCGGCAGAGGTACGGAGTCTATTCAGAAAGGACTCCGTGGGGGGAGAGGTGTTCTCGAGAGGTGTGCCCGGCACCGGGATCAACCCGATGAGGTTCATCAGGTCCGCACCTGCGGAGGCAACCCTCCGGGCGATGTCCATCGCGTGAGTCTCGTTGATTCCTGGAATGACCACGGTATTCACTTTCACCCGAATGCCTTCCGACTTGAGCCGAGGGATGGTCCTCATTTGAAGTTCCATAAGCCTGCCGGCCGCTTCCCTTCCACGAATGAGCACGTTTCCATCCCGAATCCAGGCATAAATGCGCTTGCCCACGGCTGGGTCCACGGAATTCACGGTGATCGTCACGTGACCAACTTTCAAATCCCTCAGTTCCTCGATGAATGGAAGAATGTTCCAACCGTTGGAGGACACACAAAGCTGCAGTCGAGGATACCTTTGGCGAACCAGCTCGAAAGTGCGCAGAGTTCTGCCCGGATCGGAAAAAGGGTCTCCAGGTCCTGCAATTCCCGCCACGGTAAGGAAGGGCATTCGGGAGAGAGCTTCTTCGAGGATGAAGAGGGCCTCCTCCGGTTCCAAGAGTCTGCTGCTGACACCCGGCCTGCTTTCATGCACGCAGTCATGCGAGCGGTTACAATAAATGCACTGGACATTGCAGGAAGGAGCCACCGGCAAATGAATCCGTCCATAGAGACCTCCGGCCACGGCATTAAAACACGGGTGCTGATCGGCCCCGCTGTCCGAGACTGTGTTCCCGGTCATCATAATGACTTCTTCCGCCCGAAGCGGATGGCATTCACGGGGCAGGAACCGAGACAATCACCGCAATTGGTGCAGCCGGCTTCCGCAGGACGCGTTCCCATCTCACAGACTTGCAGGCACTGGTTGCAGTCATTGCATCGGGAAGTCTTGTAGAACTTCATCACCGAGACAGGGCGAAAGACCTCCAACAGGCTGCCTGTGGGACACGCGAATCGGCACCAGAGATTAGCCACAAGAAGTCCGCCCACAAGAAACCCTACCAGGATGATGCTTCGGATGAGCCAGAAGGTGCCGGAATGTTCGAAGGTAAGAACCACCGATGAGAAGAATTCCCCCGTGCGGATGGGAACGTTGGCTCTGGGCTGCTGCAGGAGAAAGAAGACCATGGCCGCAGAAAATACCGAAAGTGTTCCCCCCAAGGGGGAAAAGCGTGTCAGAGAATTGCGCACACGCAACTTGACGGGTGCTATCTTGCCCAGGAGCTGGTTGACCAGCCCTCCGGGGCATGCCCATCCACAGAAGGCCCTCCCGAACAGCACGGCGGAAATGGGCAGCAGAAACCAGAATCCCCAGAACAGGCTTACCAGACGGCCTTCGCAGGTCAGGATGGGACAGTTCCGGCAACTGATGTAGGGCACTATAAAAGGACATCGGAAGATTCCATAAAACGACCACTGTCCGAGGACGGCTATCATGGCCGCCTGAACCGTCCGGCGCCACGGAGCCAGGCTGGCCAGGGCCGTCCATCGAGTCATTGAAGGCGCTTTGGCGGCAATCACTGGAGAATCTGCGTCAGACATCTTTCACTCCCAGTTTTTCAGTGAGTAAGCGCCCCCTGTCGGAGATGGCAGGTATGAAGCCTTGATTTTCAAAAAAGGCCTGACCTTCCGCGGAGGTCATGAAGTCCACGTAATGGTCCGCAAGCTCCCGGTCCTTGGCGTTCTCCATGACCCCAATGGTAAAGGTCAGGGGGGGAGGAGGGAAGAACTCGAACGGAATGGGGATGATCTCCACTTTGTTGGTGAAAGCGGGCATGCGGGTCAAGCGAAGCTCGACGATAGAGGCGTCCCCCTTGTGGGCGATGAGGTCCCCCAGAGTTCGCTGAACGCAACTCCCGAGGATGACGGCATTTTTCAAAGTCGGTTCCAAAATACCGGCTTTTTTCAGAAGAACCTCGACGGCTTCCCCACCCGGCGGAGATGCCTGGGGAGCCAACACAACACGGACACCGGGCCCGGCAAGGTCCTCTACCTTCCGGATTCCAGCGGGATTTCCTTTGGGAGTCACCACGACATAGCTGGTGAAGCACAAAGGTTTGAAGTACGTCATCTTGCCCGCTTGCCTGAGCTTCTTGGCCAGAGCCAGGCCCCTGCCCGCAAACACCTCTGTGCGGGCGTTGCCCAGTAAGGACTTTCCCAATGCCGCGGCGAAGGCTCCTGTGTAGTGGATCTTGACCGCGGTTTTCTCCTCGTATGTCCGGTTGGCTGGTCCGAATGCTTCAGCCAGACCTCCACAGGACCAGACCTGGAGATAATCCTGGTTGAATGTCCGGGCGTGGGCGAATCCGCCGGCCAGGGTCGATCCCAAACCGCCAACGAAAACCGTCCGGAGAAAATTCCTGCGGTCCTGGCTTTCTGCTTCCTTTTTCATCCTGTCTCCCTCCAGGAACGAGCCTGCGGCAATTGCACAAGGCAACGGAACCCCTCGCCTGGAAATCCTTCCTTTGCTGATGAGTGCCTTCCCCATTGCGGTGATGGGTTAACACCCGGAAATCCTTCTGTCCAATAGGTTTTTTGATGGTTTTGGAGAGGCTTTCATTGACATGGGCGATGACCCGGGCACGGCATGGACTTACCTCGGGAGGCAACGGTCGAGAAAGCCTGGTCCAGGATGATCGACGTCTTGCCTTTGGAAACGTCGATCTGCTTCCCGGGTCGGACATTGTTTCAAGCACCCGCCGGCTTCCATCCAGTTTGTGCTGCAGGCCAAGCTAATCCGGGTGCCTGTGCAACCCTCCCCATCTCTACCGGACGGGGGTCCAAAACTTGGCCTGCCTGTTCCGGCAGGCAGGCGGGAGTCCGGCCTCTGCCGTCCCCGAACCCCCGCCGGAAGCACGAAGAGTGTCGGTCGGTAGAAAGGTTGTTTTACTTTACGGAAATGAGTGCGACGGACACGAAATTATGGATGGATTCATTGATTCAAGGGCCTTCGGCGTCCCTTGGGGTACTTCGTGCTTTCGCGGTTTATCCGAGCTCTGTATGGTAACCGGTCGTTGTCGATGGGGTTCGGACGCCTGCTTTTTCCTTCCGGGACCGGAAGTCGCGATGTGCAAATGTATAGGCATCGAAATAGCCGATTTTGAAAAACTCCCTCTTTGGGATTTGCCCGGCTGACCCTGGGTCGTTGCCTTCCCAGGGTTCCCATAGATCCGGACATGTGCGACTCACGCAACCGGCTCTTCAGGTTATGGATTCGCCCCGTGACGTCAGCATGGATGGAATATCCTTCGGCACCGGGAGAGGAAATCCCCGAATCAGAGCATTGAACCGGTTCCAGGAGCGCCTCGATGCATGAGAGGCTAGTGTAAAAGCTTTTGTGTAAATTCGAAAAGGGTAGAAAAAAGGCGCTTTTCCGTTCCTTGGGGTTTGAGAAAAAAAC
>JAGPLX010000076.1 GCA_018053185.1 Syntrophobacteraceae bacterium | reverse complement strand
TGGTCACCCAGTTAACTGAGCAGGCAAGAATTTCATGCTGGACAAGGGTTTAGTCTCCGTGTAGGGTTAGGGTCATTTTCCCGAAGACCCTAACACGGAGGATGACCGATCATGCCCGGACCTAAACCTGCTCCCATTGTGCTTTCGGAGAAACAGCGTGATTTTCTCAACGGTGTAGTGCGACGAGAGAAAAGCACGCAACAACAGATCAGGCGTTGCAGGGTTGTGCTGCTTGCCGCCGATGGCTGCGACAACTGCTCCATTGCCAGACGATTGAATCTCACTCTTCAAACTGTCCGTCGGTGGCGCCTACGCTGGCAACAACCTGAATCCGTGAGATGGAATTCACATTCTCTACATACTGTTGAATTTGTTGGTAAATCCAGAATCTGCATCTTGTCTCCTGGGTGAAAAAATCGCTAGCAAAAAAATGCCGTACAATCAATGAATTGAGTCGATTTTGATTGATGTACACTCACGGATTCAGGTCTCTTTTGTTTTGAAAGAATATCAAGTATTTTTATTGATGTTTCGGATAGTTGGGTTATTTTTAAAGATTGTGGGTCGATTGGCGTAGTCAGGAAACTTCAAAACAGGCCCTCAGAAAATTTTTCAAGAAATGCTGGGATTCTTACGATTTCAGAAGTACCCTTGTGCGGCATCGGAACCCTTATTGAGGCCGCATGGCGAGACCCTCCCGAGAGCGGACGAAGATGGGAACAAACAACGCAGTATTCTTGGAAGTGATCGAATGGTTTGATCCAACAGGCAACGAGGTGGTGCACCGAATCCCCGAGGGAGGCTCCGGTGAAATCAAGCCGGGAGCCCAGTTGATTGTTCGGGAAAGCCAGGCGGCTGTCTTTTTTTACAACGGGAAGGCCTACGATGCCTTTGGGGCAGGCCGCCACACCCTCACCACCGCCAATATTCCCATTCTCACCAAGGTCCTCAGCATGCCCTGGGGGTTCACCAGTCCGTTGCGAGCCGAGGTCTACTTCGTCAACATGAAGGTCTTTACCAACCTCAAGTGGGGCACCAGGGATCCCGTGGCTTTCAAGGATTCTCAGCTTGGCCTGATTCGTTTGAGGGCTTTCGGGGTGTTCAATATCAAAGTGGTGCAGCCCGTTCTTCTCGTGAACAGGTTGGTAGGTACCCACGGGATCTATTCCACCGACAAAATCGAGGAGTACCTCAACCGCGTCATTGTCTCGCGTTTCAATGACCATATGGGGGGACACCTGGATTCCATCCTTTCCCTGCCCGGGCGCTACGAAGATCTCTCCCATGGGTTGATCCAACGTCTCCAGGAGGATTTTCGCCATTTCGGAATGGCCCTCACCCAGCTCTATATCAACTCCATCACACCTCCTCCAGAGGTCCAGCAGGCCATGGACGACCAAAGCCGCCTGGCCGTCCTGGATGACTTGGACCGTTTGGTCCGTATGAAAGCGGCCATGGCCATGGAGAAGGCCTCGCAGTCCCAGGGCGAGGCCGCAACAGGTCTGGGCCTGGGGCTTGGCATGATGGTGCCGGGAATCTTTGCCGGAGCCTTAAAGGAAAGAGAAACCGAAAACGCTGTTTCGACGCGGTGTCCGGACTGCCGGCAGGAGGTTGCCCCAGACGCCAGGTTCTGCCCCCATTGCGGCCACCAGCTCGTTGTATTGAACCGTTGTTCCCATTGTGGTAAAAACCTGCCGTCCCATGCCCGGTTTTGTTCCCGGTGCGGCTATTCCGTCAGCGAAAGACCTTCGCCGCGAAAATGTCCACAATGTGGATCGGAAAATCTACCCGATTCCGTCTACTGCAATCAGTGTGGTGAGAGAATCTAACCCAGGTGCCTGGCAGATCGAATGGAGATGCCCCCAGTGCGGCGCTCCCGTGGTCCTCGATGAGACGGACCGAATCTTCTCCTGCGCATACTGCAGGGTGCGCCTTCGCATCTCCTGCCGGGGTCCATGGAGGTACTGTCTTCCGCCGGAAAAGGGTTTGACGGGAGACCCCATTTTTGTGCCCTACTGGAGGTTCCGGGGGCTTGCCTTCTCCTGTGTGAATCAGGAGATTCAGCATCGGGTGGTGGATTCCTCGCGGCTGGCCCTCGAGATCAAGGGCCTTCCCCCCTCCCTTGGTTATCGACCTCAGGTCCTGAAGTTGAGGCCGGTTTCCCCTTCCGTCGGCGGTGCTTTTTTGCGTCCTCGAAATACGGTCAGCCCCTGGCCGGATGTCCCCGGGGGGCTGGGAGAAAAGGCAACAGCCGACGAAGACAAACGTCCGGGAACATATGAGGTGTTCATCGGGGAAACCATCAGCCTGCTCTATTCACCGGTGAATGTCCGCGGGGATAGGGTGTTCGATGGTGTCCTCAATCGTCCCCTCCCCTCGATTCCAGCCTCCGAACTCGTTTCGTTGCCTTCGGAGCATTTTCCGAACGAGCTGGTCACCTTTTCCCCCCTGCTTTGTCTCCAATGCGGGTGGGATTTGGAAGGCGAAAAAGACAGTGTGGTCTTTTTGTGCAGAAATTGCCATTCGGCCTGGGCGGCTTCTCAAGAGGGCTTGAGGCAGGTCGATTTTTCCATCCTTGCCGAACCCGGGAAAGCCCCCCTCCACCTCCCCTTCTGGCGGATCCAGGCTAAGTTTTCGGGGATTCCTCTCGAGTCCTACGCGGACCTCCTTCGTCTGGCCAATCTGCCCAAGGCCGTTCAGAGAGGGTGGGAAGACCAAAAGGCCGGCTTTTGGATTCCGGCCTTCAAACTCCAGCCGCAGCTTTTCCTGAGGTTGGGCAGGACCCTTACCCTGTTTCAGGGGAAGGAAGGCCACGAATGCGAGCTGCCTGCGTCGGTTCTCCATCCTGTGACCCTCCCTATCGAAGAGGCGGTCGAGGGTCTTGTGATTACCGTGGCGGCCTTCAGTGTTCCCCGGAAGCTCATCCTGCCGCGGCTCCATGAAATCCGGGCTGAAGTGGAAGGATATCGCCTCTGTTACGTTCCCTTCCTTCTGACCTCGAACGAATGCATCCAACCAAACATTGGGGTGAGCGTGAATCGGAATGCGCTGGGCCTGGGAAGAAGCATCTAACGAGCCCAGGATTCCTTGATGGGGAACGAACGCTTGTCATTTGCCTCGAAGCTGAAACAAGGAGGAACAAGATGGTTGCTCGCAGAAAGTGGCTGATCCTGCGATGGGGATGGACGGTCCTTCTTTTGACGGCCCCTGCCATGGCCTCGACTCCATCGAAAACCCAGGCGGAAGTTCGATACCTCATCCATAAGTGCGCAGAAGCCTACGCCCGGAAAGATGTGGCGTTTCTCATGTCCGTTTGCGCTCCGGACCCGGATGTCCTGGCCATCGGGACGGCCGAGGACGAGAAATGGATCGGGCCCGACACGATCCGAACCGCCTACGAGAAATTCTTTGCCCAGGTGGAATCCGTATCCGTCCTCTACTCGGACATCCTCGTCAAATCTCGTGGAGATGTGGCGTGGGTCTATGCCGAAGGCCACGTAAGCCTGAAAACAGACAGGGGCGAATTCACGAGAAAGTCCCGTTTGACCTCCGTGCTCGAGAAGCGGAAAGGAAAATGGTTGTTCGTGCAAACTCATGCCTCCTTTCCCGTGCCGGATTGATCGCGAGGGTTCTCCGGCGGCTTCGAATCCTTCGCAAAAACCCAGAGAGGCACTCTTCCTAGATGACACGGACCTGCCTGGGAGGCATGGTGAGGTCCCAGGAATACCAGTAAGTCCCGTCCAGCTCGGCGGGATTGATGGAGTTCTCTGCCAGCCGATCGGCCAGGGACACCATGTTTTCGTCGTAGAGGTCGCAAGGGTCCACGTCCACCCACTCGCAGAAGTAGAGTTCCATCTGAATCCTCATATTCTCTCCTGTTCTCGTTGTCCACTGCCATGCCGGCCTTCCTGCGCCGGCATCACTTTTCCGTTTTTTCCAAACCCTTATCTCCTTTTCCCAATTTGGAACCGCACGGGTTAATCCTTGCGCATCTCCCGCAGTCTCCTCTATTATAGCCTACCGAGATCCAGTTCGATTGCGATCATCCCGCAAGCCTGCAGGAGGAAATCAACATGGCGGTGGCCGGAAAAATAATCGAGTTCATTGAGAATTCCTCATGGATTCGAAAGATGTTCGAAGAGGGTACACGATTGAAGGCCATTCACGGAAGTGAGAAGGTATACGACTTCAGTTTGGGGAATCCCAACGTCCCCCCGCCGGAGATCGTGAAGGAAAAACTCATCCGGATCGTTCAACGCGACGAACCCGGCAAACACGGGTACATGTCCAATGCGGGGCTCCTCAGTACAAGATCGGCGATATCGGCCTTCCTCTGCCGAGAACACCGCGTCTCCATGGCGGCCGATCACATCGTTGTCACATGTGGGGCCGCCGGGGCCTTGAACATCATTTTGAAGGCCCTCCTGGACCCGGGAGATGAGGTGGTGGTCCCTGCGCCCTTCTTCGTGGAATACGGATTCTATGCCGACAACCATGGGGGGAGGCTGAAAACCGTCCCAACCCGGGAAGACTTCACCCTGGACCTTCCGGAGATGGAAAAGGCCATCGGTCCTCAGACCAAGGCCGTTTTGATCAACTCGCCCAACAATCCCACGGGACAGGTGTACTCCGCCGAATCCATCCAGGCCCTCGGCCGCATCCTCGAGGACAAGGGCCGATCCTACGGCAGGACCCTTTACCTGATTTCGGACGAACCTTACCGAAAGATTGTATACGACGCCGAGCCAGTTCCCAGCATCTTCGAGCACTACTCCGACAGTCTCATTGCCACTTCCTATTCCAAGGACTTGTCGCTGCCGGGAGAAAGGATTGGATTTGCGGCTGTAAACCCTCAGGCGGAGGAGGTGGGCCGGGTCATCGAGGCACTCACCCTGGCCAATCGAATCCTTGGTTTCGTCAATGCGCCGGCGCTCATGCAGCGACTGATCATCGAACTGCAAGGAGTTAGCGTGGACATCGAGATCTATAGGAAAAAAAGAGACCGCCTGGTCGAGGGGCTTCAGTGCGCCGGATATGAGCTGACAGTCCCACGGGGAGCTTTCTACCTTTTCCCCCGGAGTCCTCTGGCCGATGATGTCCGTTTCGTGCGACTTCTTCAAGATGAGAACATTCTTGTAGTTCCCGGAAGCGGTTTTGGATGCCCGGGTCATTTTCGGATCGCCTATTGCGTGGAGGATACAACCATCGAGGATTCCCTGCCGGGGTTTCGACGAGCCTTGGAACGAGCCAGTAAGATGAGGTAGGTGGAGAGGGTTCCATGCAAAAAAAGATATTTCTGCCGAAGGGTCTCCCAACAGGGAGATCGTTTTTTGTTCGCTGGTTGCTGATCGCCTCCGTGGGACTCATCCTCCTGATTCTCCTTACACCCCTGATTCTCACTCGGTCCAAGGGCCCCAGGGAAATATCCAGAAAACCTATCCCCAATCGCGGGGAACGAAGTATGGTGGTGCGGGAGATTCCCAAGGCCCCCCCTCCCTTTCTGAGCGACCTTCCTCACCAGGGCGCCCCATCGGCGGAGACTACTCCCCCTGCATCGCCCTCGCCTTTCAAGAACACACAGGAGAGTTCGGACAATAAGACCCCTTCTTCCCAGCAGTCCCCGGTCGCGGCGCCGGGTTCGGCGACAGACCGAACGTCCGCACCTCCGTCTTCCGAGCCCACGCGAGCGGTCCAGGAAGGGGGAGTGCCCCAGGAGGCGGCTCCCCAGCCCAAAACCGCACTGTCAACTCCTGCCTCTCAGCCGATGCAGCCCGCCCCACCACCGCCCGCTAGCCGAAAAACCGAATCCCGGGGTGGAACCCGCCTTTTCACTGTTCAGCTGGGTTCTTTCAAGGAAAGGCACAATGCGGAGGAACTCAAGGAAACTTTTACCAAGAAAGGGTATTCCGTGGTGGTCAAGCCCCTGAACCACCCGACCCTGGGTCCTCTCTTCGTGGTGCAGCTGGAACCCGTTTCCGACGAACGGAAGGCAAACACCCTCATGGCACAAATCCGCCAGGAGTCCAAAATAAAACCGGTGATCGTTCGAGTCGCTCCGGGACAGTAGGCAGAACGAATCCTCCACTCTACAGCTGCCAGCCCTTTAATGTCTCCAGCATGCCGTAGTGCGTCAGGTCGTGCTGAATGGGAGTGACCGAAATCCAGTTCTGGCTCAGGGCCATGGAATCGGCGTCGGGAGAGAAATCGGGGATGATGTCGCGATTGCACAACCAGTAGTAGACGTGATTCCTCGGGTCCACTCGTCGGTCATAGGTTTCGATGCATTGCATCTTCCCCTGATGGGTGACGCGGACTCCCCGCACGAGGGAGGCCGGCACATCGGGGACATTCACGTTGAGAGAAACCCCGGCGGGCAGGCCGTTTTGCTCGATCAATCGAAGAAGCCTCGGAAGGAACGAAGTTGCCGCGCTGAAATCCGTGGCATTGAAGGAATCGATGGAGATCGCTACGGCGGGAATTCCCAGGAGCGCGGCTTCCGTGGCGGCGGAAACCGTCCCCGAATAGATCACATTGACCCCCACGTTCGCTCCCATGTTGATCCCCGAGACCACCATCTGCGGAGGTGGATCGAGAAGAGTGGTGACCGCGATCTTCACACAATCAGCGGGTGTTCCGTCCAGAGCATACCCGAAAAAACCCCCGTTTCTCTGAACCGGCGTGACCCGCAGGGGGTTCAAAAAGGTGATGGCATGCCCGATAGCGCTCTGTTCGGTGGTGGGGGCCACCACCGTCACGGCATGATCCCGGCGCAAAGTGAGAAAAAGCGCCTCGATTCCCTTGGCGTAAATTCCGTCGTCATTCGTCAGTAAAATCCTCATGGATTTCTTCACCCTTGCGGTGCTTCTTATCTTTTTTGCCTCGACAATGCCGAGGTGCAGGGCCTTACGATGGATCTCCTCGGTACTTCGGGAATTGGATCGAGGACGGCCGTTTCCAGGCTTTTCAGGGAGACGACCCCGGTGAAGGCTCACCAGGGCGCCCAAAACAACTGGATTGGCGTAACCCTCGGCTTCCCGGTTGGGACCGGACGATTTGAGTGAAGGGAATTCCCGAAGAGGTTCCCCAATGACGGCCCCAGACCGGCTGGCTCATCTTTAATGATCCCTGCCGTGCTTCATTTCCTTAGCCCAAAATGCCGGAGGTTTCAATGGAGCTCGGGAAGGGGATGGGTACCATTGGAGGGAGCAGTGGATCAAAAGGCCATCAACAAAGGTGGGTGGCCTTGAGACAGAGGAGAAAAAGGGCTGACATGGCGGCGGAGAGTGGAATGGTGAGAAGCCAGGCCCAAACGATGGATCCAGCCACCCCCCATCGAACGGCAGTGAGACGCCGAATTGCTCCCACCCCGACAATGGCCCCCGTGATGGTGTGGGTCGTACTCACGGGAATTCCCGCCATCGAGGCTCCGATGATGGAAACGGCCGCAGCGGTTTCCGCCGCAAATCCCCCGATGGGCTGGAGCTTGGTGATCTTGGACCCCATGGTTTTGACGATGCGCCACCCTCCCGCCATGGTCCCAAAGGCGATGAACAGGTAGCAAAGAAACACCACCCAAAACGGCACGTGGAACGAACTTCCCAGATACCCCCCCGTGTAGAGCACCATGGCGATGATGCCCATGGTCTTTTGCGCATCATTCATGCCGTGGCTCACACTGTACACGGCTGCGGAAAACAGTTGGAGTCTTCGGTATAGCTGATCCGTCTTGAAGACGTTGCTCTTGGCTGAAAGATTCAGTGCCAGGATCATGATGCCCAGTGCCAGAACAAACCCGAGGGCGGGGGAAAGAACAATGAAGAGAGCTATCTTCAAAATCCCGCCCCACTGGAGCACTCCCGTCCCACCCTGAACGAGGCCCACCCCCATGAGCCCCCCGATGAGGGCGTGAGATGAACTGCTGGGCAGGCCCAGCCACCAGGTGATGAGGTTCCATGCAATGGCTCCTCCCAAGGCGGCCAGGATGAGATAATTGTTCATTACGCTCGGCTGGATGATCCCCGTCCCGATGGTCTCGGCCACGGGAACTCCCGCAATGAAAACAGCCGTGAAATTGAAAAAGGAAGCCCAGACCACAGCCCATTGAGGTGGAAGCACCCTGGTGGATACAACCGTGGCGATGGAGTTGGCCGAATCGTGAAAACCGTTGATGAAATCGAAGGACAGGGCGACGAGGATAATCAGGACCGTCAAAAGCAGTGAGTGGCTATCCATGTTTCAGGATGATTCCTTCCACGATATTGGAAACGTCCTCGCATGTGTCGATGGCCTCTTCCACCAGCTCGGTGATCTCCTTGAGTTTAATCAGCTCAAGGGGGTCTGTTTCCTTTTCGAAGAGCCTGGCCATGGACTGGCGAAGGATATAGTCTCCCTCGTTTTCCAGGGTGTTGATCTCGACGCAACACTCCATCACCATGGGGTGATTCTTCTTGTGGCGCAAGCCGCCTACCATTTTCTGCACACAGGAAATGGCGTCCTTGAGGATAATGGCAAGTTCGATAATCTCCCGGGTGGGTTTCTTGACCTTGTAGAGGTGCATTCGGACGGCCGATGCCTCGATGATATCCAGGATGGAATCCATCTTTTTGGCAAGGGCATGAATGTCTTCCCGATCCAGGGGAGTGATGTACGATTGGTGCAGTTCGGAATAAATGATGTGGGTCACGCGGTCGGCATCGTGTTCGATCTCTTTGAGCGTCGAGACCTTTGCCTCGGAGTGTTCGTAATGGTTAAGCATTTCCAGGAAAAGCAAGCCGCCTTTCTCGATGAGGGCCCCGAGCTCCTCGAAGCAGTCAAAGAACTTTTCGTTCCTGGGGATGAATCTCATGGGGTCAAGCAGCCTCCAACAC
>JAGPLX010000024.1:3528-37067 GCA_018053185.1 Syntrophobacteraceae bacterium | reverse complement strand
ACCGGGAAAGGCGCCGACTGGAGTGCAGCCTCATGGGTCGCCACAACCTGGGCAACGCCCTGGCCGCCCTCCTGGTGAGCTCCCTGGCGGGAGTGGACCACCACCGGGCCCAGGAAGCCCTTCTCTCCTTTGGGGGAGTCACCCGCCGCCAGGACTGGGTAGGGAACATTCGTGGAATCCGCGTCATGGACGACTTCGCCCACCACCCCACCGCGGTGAGAGAAACCCTTCTCGCCGTCCGGGAATGTCACCCGCAGGCAAGGATCATCGCCGCCTTTGAACCCCGTACCAATTCGAGCCGACGCAAAGTCTTTCAGGAAGATTACGCCAGCGCGTTCACCGCGGCAAACGTGGTTTGCATCAAGGAACCACCCGGCCTCGAGACCGTTCCCCCCTCCGAACGCATCGACACATCGAGGCTTGTTCGAGAGATCGCACATCGGGGTCAGGAAGCGCACCTTTTCGACAGTACGGAAGTCCTGTTGAGCTTCCTTGCAGGCTTCTGCACGACGGGGGACCTGGTGGTCTGCATGAGCAACGGGAGTTTTGACGGTCTACCCCGCAGGCTGACGGAAGCCCTCCGGAATCAGGCCCCCCTTTGATCCACGACCCCGGGAACCGTTTTCATGCCAAGAATCCTTCTCCATAGTTGCTGCGGCCCGTGCACCTTGTACCCCCTCCAGAAACTGCGCAATGAGGGCTGGCTGGTCCATGCCTTCTATTTCAATCCTTTCATTCAACCATACCAGGAGTTCGTGAAAAGGCTCGAAACCTTTCAATGGGTGGCCACAAAGAAATCCCTTCCAACCATCGTACGTAAAAATTACGATCCTGTAGGCTTCTTCCGACAAGTGGTGTTTCGGGAAAGTCACCGCTGCCGCTTCTGTTATTCCGTCCGCCTGGACGCCGCAGCTCGCCTGGCTCGAAAGAGCAAGATGGATGCCTTCACGACAACGCTCCTTTTCAGCAAGCATCAAAACCACGAGCTCATTCGGACTCTTGCCGAAGAGGCCTCCATCAGGAACGGAATTCCTTTCCATTACGAGGATTTTCGCTTGGGATGGAAAGAAGGCCAAACTCAGGCGCGGGCGATGGAGATCTACCGCCAGCAGTACTGCGGGTGTATCTATAGCGAAAAGGAGCGCTTCTTCTCTGGGATGCCGTCCACGGAGGAGGAATCCGAACCCTGACCCCCACAGGCTCCGGCGCGGCAGGAACACCCCTGGTTTCGTGTGAGGTTCGAGTCATCCCCGCCGTTCTACCGTTCCTCCACCATCTCGATGGCCTTGGCTGGGCATTCTTCCGCACAGATTCCGCAACCTTTACAGTACTCCAGGTCGATCTCTACGGGGATTTTTCTTCGAACCACCGCTTCCGGGCAATACAGCCAGCAAATGAAGCAAGAGGGGCGATTGTTCCTGGATGGGATGCACCTGGTGTGATCGATCTCAGGACGAACTGAGCGCCAATCCCCCGTCTTTCCCCCTTCCCCCTTGCAGAGAGTGGAACGGGCGTAAATAAAATCCTTTTTTGTCTCCATCACGGATTTCTTTCGTCTCCAGCGGGCGGCGCGTCCTTCTTCCCGGGAATCACGCACATGCCAGCGTGCAGTCCTTGAGTGTGAACGTTTGGGAATAGGCCAAGCGGGCGCCCTGCACGTTCCGATCTCCAGCCTGGTCCTTGAAATGATTCCTGAGAGCCTTTTCGATGTTTTCCATGCGGATCAATCCGGTGGCCTTGGCAAAACCTCCCAGGATGGAGGTGTTGAAAATCACGCTCCCGGAGACGATCAGACCGGCTTCCCTGGCGCATTCGCTCGCATCGGTGGTGGCAATGTTGACGGGAGAATCCAACCGGATCTCCTGAGGGGCCTTAGGACTGTTGATGAGCACCAGACCATCGGGGCGTATTCCGGCCGTAACCGGTACCACTCCGATCAGGGTCTTGTCCAAAACCACGACAATGTCCGGGTGTTCGACCAAGGAGAAGGTCTTGATCGGTTCCCATCCGAAGCGGGTTGCGGCGATCACCGGGGCTCCCCGGCGCTCCGCCCCGAAAAACGGCGCTGCCGTGACTCCTTTGTATCCTTCATAAAATGCAGCCTCGGCCAAAATCATGGCTGCGGTAACAGCTCCCTGCCCTCCCCTGCCGTGCCATCGGACCTCTATTCGTCTACGTTTCATGCGGGTCCCGCTTTCCTGTATCTGCACCAATCCCTGGAACTCACCCAACTTTCCCGACCGTGTTTAATACCGCTTTGGTTCTTCCCAGTCAACAGGATGGGCCGGATTTGTTCCTCCACAAAGTAGTTTCCGGGGCATCCTGCATAAGCGCAGGTCGAGAGGTGGCTTTGGAAGCACTCATGGGTTCTTTCCCGGCGGAGACGTCCTTCCAACAGGAAAGACACGGGATCTCACGGATAAAAGATGGTACTTCCTGTAAAGGGTGGGAACACGGTGCAGATCATACGATCCACCTCATGCTTCGTCGGGGATTCCGAGAAGGCTCTAAGGAGTCGTCCAAAAGTGACCTGGAGCGGTGCAGAAAGCGCTGGACATTGAGGGGAATTGAAGTAGTCCATGCTGGGAAACCCTGCAGAATGGGAATTGACCATGACACGGCCCGGTTTGCCGTCCAGTCGATTGTTCCTGGTGGAGGCAGATGGGCCGGTGCATCTACCCTCATGCCACGGAATTGCTGATTACTGCAGATGCCGGTGGCAGCAACGGGTACCTGCTTCATGAAAATATTTTTGCCTTAGGTTATTTTTGGATGGTTCCTAATTTATCACAGGGGAGGTTCCTCTGTCTTGGCACAGAGGATCTTGGCCAAAATCCCTAAGGTCCATTACCCTTCCTCCCTTTCTTTTCAAACCTTTTGCATCACCTACACATGTTCTGCAAAAGTCCTGATAGATTGTTCCTGTCGTAAAATCCATTCGTTATCGATATTTCCAATTAGCCTAAACCAAGTTTTGCAGATAAAGATGAGACGCTTTTGCGGGCTACGAAGGCTTGACAAGAAGATATTGAGGAGGCGGGAGATGGCGAAAGTTCAGGTCGAATTCATCAATACTTGTCCGTGTTGTGACGAGTACGGACGGATCATTCAGGCGACAGCGGCAAAGTATGCGGACGAGGTCGAAGTCAAGCTTTACCGTGCCGGACAGGATTTTGATTATGTTCGAAAATACGGGATGGTAACGAAAGGCACGATGATCATCAACGGCCGGAAGAAGTACGACACCCTTTCCGGAGAAATCATCGAAAAGGCCATCGAGGATGCCGTAAGGGGCTGCGGGTGTTGCTGCTGAGCGACTTGGTCGGGAAGGTCCTGCAAAGTGCGGCGGAGATCCTGAACGATGCCTCAGCCTGGCTGGTGGTGAGCTTCACCCTGGCGGGGCTGCTTCATCATTTTGTGAGGCCCGACCGGTGGCAGCGGGCCCTGGGAAATCGCAGGTTTTCATCCATCGTCAAGGCAGCCGTGTCGGGAATGCTGCTGCCCATCTGCAGCTGCGGGGTTATTCCCCTCGGGTTGGGCCTGTATTATTCGGGAGCCTATCTTGGGCCGACCCTCGCCTTCATGGCGGCGACTCCCATCGTCAATCCCGCGGCGCTACTTCTGGCTTACGGCCTCCTGGGACCGGAGATCGCCACCATCTACCTGCTGGGAGGTTTTCTTCTTCCGATAGTCATCGGTTTACTGGGGAATGCGCTCGCAGGGCCGGAACTACAGGCTCCCGGCTTTGATTCAGGAGAAGCGGCGCAAGTTCTGGAAAGCGAGGACAATGTCACCCTCATCGAAAAGCTCCTCTCCGGTTTGCACTGGGGTTTCATGGACCTCGGCGCAATGGTGAGCAAGTACATCGTCGTGGGGGTTCTTCTTGCGGGTTTCCTTCTCGGCCTTGTTCCCAAAAGCTATATCCATGAGTACCTGGGCAATCCCGGGATGATCTCGCTCGCCGGCATCGGGGTTCTGGCGGCGGTAATGTACGTCTGCGCCGTGGGACACATTCCCTTTATCGCGGCAGTGGTGGCCGCAGGGGCGGCACCGGGAGTCGCCATTACCTTTCTCATGACGGGAGCCGCCACTAATCTTCCCGAGCTCGTCAGCATCTACAAGACCATCGGCCGACGATCTACCATCATCTATAGCATAACCGTGGTGGGCGCCTCCCTGGCCGTGGGCTATCTGGCCAATTTACTTCTGATGCCCGATTTTGTCCCTGTTTTCAACCAGGACCGGGCGGCCCGGACCAGCGGTCTGGCCAACATGTTCATTTTCTCGGTTCCAAAGACTGTCGAATATCTGTGTTCAGGCGTCATCCTGGCGCTCTTCGCCTGGTCCTGGTGGCCGCGCCTGAGGCCGCTACTGGTGCGAAGAGGGTTCGTGCACTGATGCTGGAGCTCCGGCAGCGGATCTTGGTGATGTTGTTGGGAACCGCCCTAATGATCGTTTCTTGCAGCGACCGTCGGGAAAACAAAGCTTCAAATCAGGCCATTGACCGTAGCCTCGGTGGAACTTTGCTCCAGCATTTCGAGCAAACCTACCCCGGCCTCGAGCTCATCAAGATTGCACGCAACGATTTGAACGGGGACGGCCGAGGCGACCTCATTGTCATGTACAGGGTGAGTGGCGAAAAAAACATGATGCGGGTCATTCTGGACCTCGGCGACGGATTCCTGGCAACGAACGAAGTCCCGGCCCCTATGGAGGATCAGATCATTCAGTTTCGCGATATCGACAAGAAGCCGCCTCTGGAGTTCATCGTTCAGGGTTCCAAAGGGAACAAGACCGGCTTTGCGGTTTTCAGGATCGAGGATAACCAACTCGTCGATCTCTTCGGAGAAGGCATGGAGGACTGTTGTTGAAGAGTCGGCAGGGATCGAAGGCTGGTTTAAATGAGAGCAGGCTGGTTCCAAAGGGCCCCATCCCATAAGGAGGTCTTGGGCATGACGATTACGAGAAGGGATTTCTTGAAGGGTACTACAGCCGCGGTTGTGGGTACGTGGGTTTCCGGTTACGGACTTGAACCGACAAGCCTGGCGACGGCTCAAGACCAGCAGGCTGAGAAAGACTATGTCGTCAAGCTCGGATACTACAACTGTGACCACATGACGGCGGCTCCCGTGGCCAAAGATGCCGGCATTTTTGATGAAATGGGGCTCAAGGTTTACGTCACCGGAAACGGGCAGGTGCCGGAAGCCATGGCGGCCGGGCAGATGGACATCGGATACATAGGCGTGGAGCGGATGGTACGAGCTCGCATGAAGGGCGCGCCGATCTTTGTCGCTGCTCAGAACCACCTTGGCGGCTCGATGTACATCGTCGTGCGGCAAGGAATCAACGATCCCAAAGAGTTGGTGGGAAAAAAGCTGGCGCTCCATAAATCCGGAAAGACACCCGAGAAGATCAGCGGCGAATGGGTCAGGTTTGCAGCGTCTTCCGGGATTCCCGTGGAAGGCACGCATTACGAGCTGTTCGATATGGCGGACAAGGACCAGTTCCTGGCCCTTAAACTCGGGCAGTTGGATGGGTACCTGACCTGTGATCCCTGGGGGTCGATGGCGGAATATGATGGTTGCGGACGCATCATGCACGCCGCCGTTAAAATGCCTTCCGGCAAATGGGGCACCTGCTGCGTCTATTCGATGAACGCTAATTTCGCAACGGCATATCCGGAACTGGCTAAAAAGATGATTCTTGCCCACTCGAAGGCCATCCAATTCATCTATACTCGCCCCCTCAAGGCAGCAGAGATATTCGAGAAAAATTACGGCGTTCCGCTCGAAGTGGCGCTTATGACGATCTTTAAGAAAACGGTTGAAGAAAATCGCACCCTCACCTGGGACCTTCGTTTAGAAAATGTCCGTGAAGCCCTCGATTGGGATCTGAAACATGGAATATTGGCGGAAATCGGCAACCCGGCTGACTATGTACGCACGGATCTGCTCGTGCAGGCCGGGACGGACAATTTCGATACGTTCATCAAGGAGAAGGTCGATCCGGTCTTCCCGCTGAGCATGACCTACGGAGACTGGAAGAAGAAGGCCTATTCCATTGAAAAGCAGACCGGCTAGGCTGGCCTTCAATGACCCGGAGTCTTGCCGCCCTTGTCGCCCTGGTCCTGATTATGGCGGCGGCGGTGGCAATGGTGGCGTCTCCGGAGAGCATGTGGGACCCTTCGAAGAGTGTCATCGGTATCCCGGACGACACGGGAGGCCTGATCGTTCACTACCTCTTGCGGCAGCAGGGTCTGCCGTTCGAGGCCGACATAACTTCCTTCGAAGCATACGCCGTCAAGGATTGCTGTGCCAGCACGGCGGAATGGGCACTCAGCGGCAACTTGCTCGACCTGGCGGTGATCTGCCCGAATGCTGCGGAACGCCTGGTACAAAAGGACCGGCGGTTCAGGATTGTCGGACCGTGCCTCTTCAATTCGGAGGTGCTGGTACGGCGCCCCGGCAGCGAATTGAAGCGGTTGGGGATAGCACAGCGCCGCGACCGTCAGAGGGACCTCCTGAAGCCCTTCTGCGGTGCTTCTTGCGCCCCACAGCCCATGCTTCCTGCGTCGCTGCCCTACGCTTATGAACGCGGCATCGTGGATGGGGTGGTGGTGGATTTCCTCAAGAGCACCTCGCTTGCCGGGGAAAGAATCCCCCTGGCGCAAAACGAAGGCGATCATCCAACGTACGTGCTGGTAGTCCGAAAGGAGTGGGAACCCTCGCTCCGCTATCGGCAATTTCTGGACTCTTGGCAGCGGGCGGCGACCGACTTGGAAAAGCCGGAGGTGCTCATCAAGGCCGTCGCGTCCTTCAAAGGGATATCGTGGTCCTCAATGGAAACGGATGAATGGAAGAGATTAAAGATCCGCTTTGCCCCGCTCCCCAAGGCTCAAGAATAGGCCGGCGGGACCTGCCGGGCGTTATCAACAGGAAGCGGAGGCTCTATAACCTGATTACGCTGGCTGTGGTGGTGGGGATCTGGCAGTTCATGTCCGACCAATACCGGAGCGATCTGCTGCTTCCCCCTCCCTGGAAAACCGCCAAGGCCTTCGTGTTTGCAGTAACCGACCTGGAAACCCTGAAAAATCTGCTGCTCACCCTTCGCCGCGTGGCAAGCGGGTTCGGCATCGCCCTCCTCCTTGGGATGACCTTCGGCTTCCTCATGGGCTATTCCAAAACCGCCATGCAACTGATTGACCCGCTCATGGGCGGCCTCCGACAGGTGCCGGTGATGGCATGGGTGCCGCTCACCATTGTCTGGTTCGGCCTAGGAGACGGGCCCACGGTGTTTCTGATCGCTCTGGTGGGGACTTTTCCCATTCTGCTCAACACCATCGCGGGCGTCCAGTCGATCTCCAAGGACTATTTCCATGCCGCGCGCACGATGGGAGCCGGCTCCTGGAGCCTTTTCAAGGACGTGATGGTGCCGGCCGCCCTGCCCCATGTGCTGACAGGGATGCGGCTTGCCGTTAGCGCCGGTTGGATGTCGGTCATTTGAGCGGAGTTTATCGCAACGAGTGCCGGGTTCGGCTACTCCATGGTGGAAGCCCAGACGCGAATGGAAACCCCGACCTTGATTGCGCTCATGATTATGGCAGCCCTGGTGGGCTATGGGATCGATCAGCTGCTCTCGCTCGTAAACCGCAGCCTCACCCGGTGGCAGTATGCGAGAGAGTGAGGAGATAGGACACAGGAGACCAGGAGACAGGTGTGAAGTGAAGAATAGAAAGTGAGGAGTCAGAAGGCAAGCAAGGGATTCCTCCCGTTGCCCATAGCTTTTATGCTCATCTGTTGTTGTGGCCCTGTGGGTCATGCGGATCGGGGTGGCAGGCCATGAGACTGGACGTGAAGAGCGTGTGCAAGGTCTTCCAGAGCAACGGAAGGGTGCAGAAGGTTCTCGAAAATATCAGCTTAACGATCCATGAAGGGCAGTTTGTTACCCTGCTCGGCCCCTCGGGTTGCGGCAAGACCACGCTCCTGACGATCATTGCCGGCTTTCAAAGCCCTTCGGCGGGTGAAGTGCAACTCAACGGCGCGGTGGTTTCCGCTCCCGGACCTGACCGGGCTTTCGTCTTCCAGGATTACGCCCTCTTTCCCTGGATGACGGTGAAGCAAAATGTCCTCTATCCCATGAAACAACAAAAGGTGCCGCGTCACGAACAGGAGCGGCGTCTCCGTGAACTCCTTGCCCTGGCCCATCTGGAAGGACACGAACACCTCTATCCCAATCAAATCTCGGGAGGCATGAAACAACGGACAGCGGTCATCCGGGCTCTTGCCTGCAACCCCCAGGTGCTGCTCATGGATGAGCCGCTGGGCGCCGTCGATCACCAGATGCGGCAACTGCTCCAGGAAGAGCTCGAGGCCATCTGGCTCAAAGACCGCAAAACCGTCCTCATGGTGACCCACGATCCGGATGAGGCCATCTATTTGAGTGACCGGGTGATCGTCATATCGTCCCGACACGGGGAGATTCTGGATGATATGGCGATCAGTCTGGACCGACCCCGGCTGCGGCGAGGCTCCAGATACAACGAATACCGGGACCGCCTGACCGAGGTGCTGAGGATTGCGTTGCAGGGCAAGATACTGCAAGACGAACCCAAAGGGCTGCTGGTGGCCGTGTGACGACACCGCATTGTGCAAACTTTTTCATCCACCAAGGACACGAAGAAACACAGAAAACAATGGAGTGAATCGCTCATGAGTCTAGCCGTTATCGAAAAGCTCACCACGCTCAGTGACAGAAATCTTATGGACATCGACAAAGCCAAAGAGAACGGCGTCAAGGTTGCAGGCATCTTTTGCATGTACGCACCGAAGGAACTGGTGCTTGCTGCCGGAGCCATTCCGGTCTCTCTTTGCGGAACCCGCAACGAGCCTGTCGCCGCCGCCGAAAAGATCCTGCCCAGGAACCTCTGCCCGCTCATCAAGAGCAGCTTCGGGTTTGCGGTAACCGACAGTTGCCCCTTCTTCCATGCCTCCGATCTGGTGATCGGTGAAACCACCTGCGACGGCAAGAAGAAGATGTTTGAGCTTTTAAAAGCCTATCGGCCGGTGCATGTCATGCAGCTGCCTCACAACCAGGACCCGGAAGAAGCTCTTCCTTACTGGCGCCGCCAGATCGAATTGCTCAAGGAGAGAATCGAGAGGGAATTCAAGGTCCAGATTACCCCTGAGCGCCTCAGCACGGCCATTCGAACCATGAACCGGGAACGGCTGGCGCTGAAGGACCTGATGGACCAGGCTAAGGAGCGGCCATCACGGGTGAGCGGCCTGGAGATGCTCACCATCAAACACCGCCTGAGCTTTCTCATAGACAAGGAAGAGGTCTGGGGGCTGCTCCGGGAGGCCGTCGAAGAAGTCCGGCAACGCGCGGCACGAGGAGAGAGCCCTTTCACGGAACGGGCGCCCCGCATTCTGCTCACCGGCACGCCGGTGGGTCTCGGGTCGGAGAAGGTCTTGCGCCTTATCGAGGAAAGCGGGGCCGGCGTGGTCGTCATGGAGAACTGCAGCGGGTACAAGAAAGCGTTTACGGTCGAGGAAAACGGCGACCCAATCGGTGCGATCGCCAAACAGTATCTTCAAATCCACTGCTCCTGCATGTCGCCGAATCCCCGTCGCTACGAGCTGCTGGGTCGGCTCATCGAAGACTTCCAGGTGGACGGGGTCGTAGATCTGGGCTGGCAGGCCTGTCACACTTATCTTGTCGAATCCTACTCCGTCCAGAAGTTCGTAGAAAAGAACTACCGGCTGCCGTTCCTTCAGATTGAAACCGATTATTCGGAAGCCGATTCGGAGCGCCTGCGCGTGCGCATCGAGGCCTTCTTGGAAATGACCAGACAGTAGAGAAACCCAAATTGCTGTGGTGCACCGGCCCTCGCGGCATAATCCTGGCGTCATTCAGGCTTTGAGCCGGAATCCAGTTTATCTCATGCAGCGTTATAAGGAGAATTCACATGAAAGTTGCCTACGTTTTTCTCTCAACCACCTGCCAGAAGCTCCTCACCAACATGATCATTCCCCAGCTGCAGTTGGGCAAGCACGGCGCCGAAGTCGCGGGCATGTTCTTCGTGGTCGACAATACCTTCTTCCTGGTGAAGGGAACGGAAACGGCGGAAAACCTCCAGGAGCTACATGAACAGACCGGCATGCTGCTCATGGGCTGCGATCAGTGCGTCCACGAACGTGACCTGGACGGCAAGCTCATCCCAGGCGCCAGGATCGGCTGCTTCCCCGATCTCTACGGAGCTCTCGCCGGTGCCGGTATGGATCAGGTGATCACACTCTAGATCTCCTGTGGAACGTTTTCATACTGCAAAGAACACGTAGATCACGAAGGGAATTTTTCACCTTATGTGATCCTCAAAGGAAGAGAATGAGCTTTGTTCCTGGACAAATTCTCACTCCATGAAAAAGCTGGATTGAAGAACTTTACTCGTTATCCGGCCGAGAGGCTGAACATCGAGAACATTGTTTCGAGGTTGATCCCGCCCGAGAAAGCCCTTCGCAGGTGGCTCATGGACTATACACTACCAACCAGGGCGGGCCGTTCAACCTCAACATGCCGCCCGGACAGCCCCTTTCAATTACGATGGGCCGGGTTTGGTACAGCGACTTCTTGAGAAGCGGGCAGTCGTTGCCGGCAGTGACGGCAACCTCCAGTTCATCTACCCCATCTCGGCCCTGCCGACCAACCATCAGGTGATGCTCCAGAACGGGCGGTGCTTCAGCGCCATGTGCGCCATTGATTCCATGGGTGCAGCGTTTGCTTTCCGGCAGGACGTCCGGTTTGAGTCCCAATGCAGTGAATGTGGGGAACGTGTAACCGTTGAGGTGAAGAGAGGGGAAATCGCAGTATTGCAGCCGGCCTCATTCCATATTCTGCACGTCGACCTCAACAATGTCCGGAACCGGGCGGCCGGTTGCTGAAATATTATGAACTTCTTCCGTACAGAGAAGCACCTCGATGACTGGACCGTGAGAAGAGGGGTTGACGAGGAGGAAGTGTTCTGCATGCCGGCACACGAAGCCTTGTGGGTCACACGGATGTTCTTTCGCACAGATGGTTGAAACAGATCCGAACCTGATCCAAAAGGAATTGATCTGCGGCGCCACTAATAGATCGACAAGAAATAACCTCGAGCGGTGCGGATCTTTGTTCGCATCGCATTCCCCTCCAGGCCTCAGTAAACATTCAAGCTGAATTATCAGGAACGCAGGGTGGCGGTTAGACGGAGCGACCGGCAGAGCAGGTCGAATGCCTCCAGGATGCTGCAGCTCACCACATCGGCGGCAAGGATGGCTTCAGGAGCTGCACCTTCGGCTTGGACGAGGGCCATGCCAAGGGCTGCTTCCTTGAGCATGAGGCGGTCGTTCCGGCCGTTCCCGATGCAAACACAGGCTTGCGGACCCAATTCGAGAACATAGGCCAATTTCGCCTCGGCCTGCCGATCAACCGGAATGACGGCGAGTTGACAAGGAAGGCCCGCAACAGCTTCCCGGACGCATCCGAAGGTGTCTGCCGTCAGGATATGGATGGTCAGCGAGGCGGCGAGCGCGGTGAGGCGCGGCTTCACACCATCGATGAGGCACCCGTCAAGGGCGATGGTGCCGTTATAGTCCAATACCATGTGCGTTAGCTGCAGGATCTTCCATCCGGGAATAGTCACGGTGAGCATGATTTCCTCGCTTTCCTTCAAAAGGCGGCTTCGATGAGCTGCTGGAAGACGGCAGGGTCGCTCAGATGCTGACGGTCCAGTTCCTGGACGATGCGCCCCTCCCGCAGCACAAGAACCCGGTCCGCTAGGCGGCGGGTTTCACTCAAGCTATGCGAGACGGCCAGGATCGTGTACTGGTCCTTGAGTTCCAGGAGAAGCTCTTCAATCCTGGCGGCGGCGCGGAAATCCAGGGAGGCTGTTGGTTCATCGAGGAGCAGGATCCTGGGTTCCAGGGCCAATACCCGCGCCAGGCAGAGGCGCTGCTGCTGCCCCCCGGAAAGGGTCGAGGCCGCATCATGGATTCGGTCTTTCACTTCATCCCAGAGGGAGACATTCTGGAGCGCTCGTTCCGCCCGCTCGGCAAGAGCGGCTCCGGTTAGGCCCAGGGTCACCCGGAGGGGCATGGTGAGGTTTTTCCAAATGGAAAAAGGTAGAACCGCCGGGTTCTGAAAGATCATCCCTACCCGCCGCCGAAGCGCCGGCAGGGGCAGGAAATCTTTATAAATATCGCCGCATCGAGCGTCGAACCGAAGGCGCACCGCACCTTTTGTATCGCACTCGGGGAAACACTCATTCAGGCGATTGAGGCTTCGCAGAAGAGTTGTCTTGCCCGAACCCGACGGCCCCACGATTACCGTAATCTCACCCGGCCAGAGAGTGAAAGCCACCTCGGCGAGCACGGTTTTCCCGGAAAAATGCACGTTAAGGTCCGATACCTCAACGGTTGCTTCAGCCTTCGGGCTCATCGGGTTTGCCATCGGCTTTCAACACCTCGCTGGAGGAGGACTGCAGCCAGGAACAACGATCCGGTCAGAAAGAGAAGCACCAGAGCGATGGCAAATCCCTGGTCCAGTTCCTGTGGGTTGCGGTGCTCCGCAGCAAGGTAGTAGATACGAAAGGGCAGCGCTTCGAACTTGTCGGCCAAGTTGCGGGGAATCCCGGCGTGGGCGACCACACCGGTCAGGAGAATCACCGCCGTATCCTCGGCGGCGCGCCCGATGGCCAGAATAGCGCCGCTCAGTAGCCCGCGGCTGGCGAGGGGAAGGAGAACCTTTCTGATATTCTGCCACCGGGTCAGACCCAGGCTCGGACCCAGGAGCCGAAAATGCTCGGGGATGCCCTCCAGGGCGGATTCCGTGGTACGGATGATATAAGGCAGAATGAGCAAAGCCGTGCAAACCGCCGCCAGCAGGAGTCCCGTGCGGGCTTCCGGAAGGAAGGTTCTGCGAAGAGCAAGAATAATGGTGAAGCCGAAGAGTCCCATGACGATCGAAGGGGTCCCGGAGAGCAGGTCGACCATGAATCCCAGCAGGGAACGCCATCGTTGTGAAGCGTATTCAGCCAGGTAGATGCCGCTGGCAATCCCAATGGGAAGGGAGACGACCGAGGAGAGGATGACCAGCGAGAAGGTCCCCACCATAGCCGGCCAGATGCCTCCAAAGACAGGTTTTTGACCGAGTAGCGCTTCGTCCCACGGGGTATCTCCGAAAAAGAGAGCTAGATCGATGCTCGCCGTGCCACGGTAAGCGAGAAAGCCCAAGAGCAGCATCACCGCGAGCAGTACGCCGCCCCCGGCAAACCACGCCAGGCCGGCAAGCAGTCGGTCAGAAATTCTTGACATGCGAAACCCTCTCGTTCTTGATCCCCGCTTTGCGAATAAGCAGACTCACCGTTCCCGTAAGCAAGAAAAGCAGCAGTCCCGCTGCGAAAACCGATTGGTACGCCATGCTCTGACTGTCGGTCGCGAGGACCAGCCCAATGTGGGCGGTCAGCGTACGCATGGAGGAAAACAAGGAAGCGGGAAACTGGGCGGCATTACCGGCCACCATGAGGGATATGAGGGTGTCGCCGACGGCTCTTCCAAAGCCCAGAACGGCGGCGACGGCCAAGCCGCGGGAAGCCGCCGGGAGCAGCACGCAGCGCATCTGCTGCACCCGGGTCAAACCCATGGCTTCTGCAACCAGCCTGAGCGTTGGATCCAGTTGTGCCAGCCGACTCTGGAGGATCAGGGTGATCGTCGGGAGAATCAGCAGGCTCAAAGTCAGCACGGCCGCCAGGAGGGAAAACCCGCTCCCGATGGCAAACCAGCCGCGCAGCCTCGGCACCAGAAGGAAGACTGAGACAAAACCATAGACAACCGTCGGAATGCTGGTCATGAAGTGGATCAGACCCAGCAGCAGACGGGCGAGGAATCCTCGGCCCAGCAGATGTACGAGGATGCAGATCCCCAGCGCCAGGGGCAGGGCAAGAGCCAGTGCAAGGGTTGCCAGGGCCAGCGACCCCGCACACATGGGTAAGATCCCGAAATGCCCGCTGAAAGGCTGCCATTGTTGCGAGAAAACCTTCGCGAGTTCATGGGATGTCAACAACGGCAGGCAGAAACAGGCAAGCAGCATCAGGATCGCCGCAATGGTCACGCCTGAAACCGTCGCAGCACTCAGGAGCAGCCTTTCAATCCATTTGTCGGACTTGTCTTTCAGTGCCGCTCTCCCTTTACCGGGACGGCCCTATTGGCCATTACCCTCTCTTCACTCCTCATACTCCTCCTCCCTCACTTCAAGGGCAGATATCCGGACTTGGCGATGATCGCAGCACCGTCGGGGCTCATGATGTAATCGATGAAGGCTTTCACGAGTTTTGAGGGTTCCCCTCTGGTGTTCATGTAGAGCTTGCGCACCACTGGATAGCTCCCGTTCATAGCGTTTTCCTGTGAGGGCACAACGCCATCGAGGACAACGCCCTTCACGCTGTGGTCCAGATGACCGATGCCGGCATAGCCGATGGCATCTTGATCCTGAGCGATGGCTGCTTTCATGGCGCCGTTGGAAGCCACAACATTGGCATTGGCGGCAATGGGGCCCTTCTTGAGGAGTTTTTCCCAGAAGATCTCCCGGGTGCCGCTCGCTTCATCGCGGGTAAAGAGGTGTATCGGGGCGTCCTTGCCACCCACTTCCTTCCAGTTGGTGATCTTGCCGGAGAATATGTCCTGAACCTGCTGGGCGGAGAGCCCGCTCACGGGGTTGCCCGGATTGATCACCACCGCCACTCCGTCCAGGGCAAAAGGATGCGTCTTCAGCCCGTACTTGACAATTTCCTCCTCAGAGAGGGCCCGCCCTGTATTGCCTATGCCGACCAGACCTTCACCGACCTTCTGAACGCCGACACCCGAGCCGCCTCCTTCGACTGTGATACGGATCTTGGGATTAAAGGCCATGATGTTCTTCGCCGCATCGGTCATAACGGGAATGTGAGCGGTGCCTCCGGCAATATCGATTGTCCCTTCCAGCCCGACAAAGCTGTCGAGTGCTCCTGCTGAGGACGTGCTTGACCAGGAGCAGAAAGAAGCTAAAAGTAACATAAATACCCAGGTACCAAAGGTTTTCCTACCGATAAGAGCTCCCACCGCGATCATGCCCGTTCCCGTCGCAAACCAAATCCCGGTCTTCTCCATTCTCCGCCTCCTCGTTAGATGCTCTCGCTTTCAGGTCTGTGCCAGAGGACAGACCAATTCCTCCGCTCGAAAAACATGCCGGCCCTGGCAGTGAGGGCATGGAACCGCCACCTTCCCCCTGAGCCGCCTGTTTCCCTGGGTGTTCTCTTCAAACTGCAGCACCTTATCCGAACCCTTGCCAACCGGTCAGCAAAAGGCGGGGAGCGCCCCGTTGGCAGGCGAAAACTCCCGCTTCACACCGGATCTTCAGTTCTTCGATGAGCTGGCGCAGCAACCCGGCATAGGCTTCGAGGCCGAAGCAGGAGCTTTTGGTCTCCATTACCGTCATCACGTCCATACCGGACAAAGGTAGATGCATGAGGTGGAGGGGTTTGAAGCTTCCTGTCAGCTCGAACATCTTGTTCTTGTCGTCGCAGGTGGTCTCCCCCAGGATGAAATCAGAAGCGCCGAAAAATGAGCAGCTATTGGTCACTGCATACCCGCAGCTGGACTTGATCAAGAGGCAGAGATTGGTCGGCAGGGTCTTTTCGGCGGCAGCGATGGGAGCTTCCTTTCTACCGCACCGGCTTACCGGGGTGGTCCCGGCAGCTCTCACCGGCTCCACAGGGATAAACAGGCAGTAGACCCCCGCCACTTTTCCCCCGCTTCCTTGTGTTCCATCAGGTTCAGCAGGGTGAGCTCTCCGGCCCGCTCAAACTCTTTCATGATTTCCGGTCGCATTGAATATCCCTCTCTTATCCTCTATCCTCCGCCCATGCCGTGGAGGGCCGCGCCGATAGCTCCCACCATATCGGGCTCGGCGGGGACGATAACCGAGACATTCAGGTACTCTTCCAGTACTTTTCTCGCACATGGGTTGTGAGCCACCCCTCCGGCAAATACCAGCGGGGCTTCCATCCCCACCCGCCGGAGCATGCCGATCGTCCGCTGAATGATCGCAAGATGCAACCCCATGGCGATGTTTTCCGCGCGCTCGCCGCGAGCCATGAGGGAGGTCGCCTCGCTCTCCGCAAAGACCGTACACATGCTGTTGATCTGGATGCGCCTGTCCGAGCGCAACGCAAATTCTCCAAAGGCTTCGAGCGGGATCTGCAGGGCCGTCGCCATGAATTCCAGGAACTTTCCCGTGCCTGCGGCACAGCGGTCGTTCATCTCGAATCTGGCCACCTTACCATGCGGGGCGAGCAGGATCACTTTGGTGTCCTGGCCGCCGATGTCGAGCACCGTCCGGGCTTCAGGAAACAAATACCGTGCTCCGAGGGCATAGGCCTGGATTTCAGTGATGCTCGTCACGTTCAACTCTTCAAAGGAGTCGGTAAAGAGCTTTCGTCCGTAGCCGGTCGCCACGATACGTTCCACTTTAAGACCGTCCATGAGCTTTTCACACTGAGCCAGGGGATCGAAGGTCGTCGGCGTCTTCACCGTGTAGACAGGGTTGGCGCCCTCACACACCACCAGCTCAATGGAGCGAGACCCAATGTCGATTCCGGCAGCGATTCGAGATCTGTGCATCTTCTTTTCCAAATGAGTAATGGGCGGGAAATCCTGACCAGAGCAGTCCTGTTTCCCTTATCAGGCGGCTCCCAGGTCAATTATGCTCTTCAACGAAGCAGAACCATGCTGAATCATCTTTGGAGCGAGGCAGAGTCGTGCCGCCTCAAGGCCGCGGCTAACCCATAAATTCAAAGATGTTCGATGGCAAATAGTTAATATTGATGGTAAAATGTATTTGGCATTGATGCGAGCTATACGCCACTCTGCCCCCACGAATAAAAAAGGTGAGGGTGCATTACCAGAAACGCAGGTGGCGATTAGACGGAGCGACCGGCAGAGCAGGTGGAATGCCTCCAGGATGCTGCAACTTTCCATATCGGCGGCAAGGATGGCTTCAGGAGCTGCACCCTCGGCATGGATGAGAGCCATGCCAAAGGCTGCTTCTTTGAGCATGAGGCGGTCGTTCCAGATGCAAACACGGGCTTCCGGACTCAGTTCGACAAGGTAGGCCAATTTCGCCTCGGCCTGCCGATCAACCGGAATGACGGCGAGTTGACAGGGAAGGCCCCCAACGGCTTCCCGAACGCTTCCGAAGATGTCTGCCCTCAGGATATGGATGGTCAGCGAGGCGTCGATCGCGGTTCAAGTATTCGAATTGAGCCTCGTGCGGGGAACCTTCCTCCGTCTTTTTTGAGCCCATGGAGCAAGTATCCCGGTTGTTCACGAAGAATCTTGCCGATGGTAGTCGCACTGACCTTATAGCCGCTCCAGCCCAACTCCTCCCGGATGTTCTCAAAACTCTTGGATGTCCACTTCGCCTTCTGCACCATTCCAGGTTATTTTTGGACGATTCTTTACGTTGAACTCACTTTTTGCCCTTGTGGTTGCTCCAAATGATTGTGGAGCGTGATGGAGAACATGGTGGACGAGTTGTTGAGCATGCCAGGTGAGTGCGATTCCTCCGACAAACGACCCATTTGGCAACTGTGGCGGCAGGATGACAACGGGGTCCGTGTATTGGTGACCGAGTATGCAGAACAGGGTTTGGCACTCAAGGCCCTGGAGCAATTGGAGTCTCATCACCACAAGCAAATGTACTGGGTCATAAAAAAGAAGCCTGACGGACAGACTGCTGAACCGGATTGATCATTCAATAACCGGATGCTTCCTGCGATGCCAATGGCAGCGACACGAAAAAATCCACCTTGGAATCGGTTTCTTCCTTCCTGAAATTCTTTCGCAACTGTTCCACCGCGGTCTCACCAGTCTTTGCTTCCACGGCACAGGTCAGGCGCACCTAATCGATCAGCGGATCTCGATGGCTTCTCGTGCTCATTTTCCCATCTGGAGACGGTAACCCGATCCACTCCGAGCAATTGAGCAAATTCATGGATTTTTAGACGGAGGTTCTTGCGAAGGAACCGGATTTCGGCACCGTTGAGATTTGTCGGCTTGAGCAGGATGCTCTCTCCGATCCGTTTCATGAGTTCCGATGAACGTGGAATCGAGACAACCTTCTCGCCGCAGTCGCCACAGATCCCCATCTCCACGTTGGTGAGATCAACATTGTCCAGTCCACTCTCTTCAAAATGGTAGTCCCCCTTTGAAAGGCGAAATGTTCACCGCCGCATGTCGGGCATTTCACAGACCGGTCCAAGATTGGCTCCTTAAAAGACGGTCACGACCAGAGGAGAGCGAATGCTCACTACAACTCCGCAGAATAGGTGTCCATAAAGGACAGACTTTCATCTCGTCATTCCGGCAGCGCCTTTGAGCCGGAATCCAGGTTTTTTATTCTTCTTCCAAGCTAAAAACCCTGGACCCCGGCTTAAAACCTGCCGGGGTGACGTGGGTGGCGTGCTGCCCATGGTCAATGGGATGACGTAGTGCACATGGTCGATGGGGTGACGTGGATGGCGGACGGGACGCAAGCGGTACTAAAGAGCAGAAAATAGATCTGCTGCTTTCCCATGGGTGCCGTTATGGGGCATCATGGCGTTCAACTTCTGCGGCGGGGTATGAGGTGAGGCAAATTTTGGCAGTTTGTGGAATCATCAGTGTAAGGTCGGGAACGGCTTTGACTGGGGGTAACCTGGTCAAGATACACCCCAAAACGTCCCCCTTATTTTCATTTTTCCCAATGAATCCAGAAAACAAAATCTACATGATATGGAAATTATTTGGTTTTTACTGTTCCAGTTGTATCCCTATTGTACCCTTGCCGGCCGATTCAGGGGCGAATGGAGACGGGAGCCCCCACCGCAGCGATCTGAAAGAGCTCTTCCATGTCGCTGTTGTAAAGGGCCACACACCCGTCAGTCCAGTCTCTGTGGGCCCCTCCTCCATGGATGAAGATCTTTCCTCCCAAAACCGTATTCTGGGGAGGAATGGCCTTGCTCTCGAAAGCCAGGAGAATGTCGCGGAACTCCGCCGGGGTGATCACCCCGGCGAAAAAAGCCCTTTCTGCGTGCTTTTTGTCGGGATAGCTCAGGCCCAGGGATTTGAAAAAGCGGCTGGAGCTGTTTTTCATGCAGATGGAAAACCTCCCTTCGGGAGTCCTCCCGTCACCTTCCGCCTCCTTGTCTCCATTAGGGCAGAATCCGAGACCCACCGGGTAATCCCGCACCAGCACCTGGTCCTGGACGATGTAGAGCCTGCGTTTCTCCTTGTAGACGAAAAACTCTGGGCTCTTGATGGCACTCAAGGGAGTGAGATAATCCACCCTCACAGGAATCGAATCCCGGTTTCCCTCCGAACCGGCGACTTTCTGGTAGGGTTTGACGCCCTTGTGGGTGTGAGCAGAATCCAGGGTGGAACCGGATTTCTGCATGGAACATCCATTCAGCACGAAAATCAAACAGATCAGACCCCATGGAAAACAGAATCTTCGAAGCAGAGCACTCACCAGCATCCTCGATGTTTCCCCCTTGCTCCCAAACCCGCACGCAAACGCCGCACTCACATTGGTTTCCCCTTGAGGAGAACCCTCAGGCCCATAGGCGAATGTCACATTTTACACGGGGTTTCTCGTGGGTTCCACAATTTTTGGACTGATGAAGATCAAAAGCTCCGTTCTTCGCACCTCGTCGCTTTCCGTTTTGAACAAACGTCCGAGGATGGGAATTCTGTGGACTCCGGGGGTGGCGGATCGAGCATAGGTATCCCTGTTCTTGATCACTCCCCCGATGACCACGATGTTTCCGTCATCCACCAGCAACTCTGTAGTGATTTTACGGGTATCGATTCCCGGTTGCGTCGCCCCCGTAACGGTAGTCGGCTCATCCTGCTTGGCCTGGATCTCGAGTCTCACCTTCTGGTCGGGAGTGATATGAGGGGTCACCTGGAGTTCCAAGACTGCGTCTTTGAACTGGGTAGCAGCCACGGCACCCGATTCGCTCAATTCCATGTATGGGATCTGTGTTCCCTGGGTGATGACCGCCTTGACATTATTGAGGGTGAGGACCCTGGGCGCAGCCATAACTTTGAGTTGAGTCGCCGTCTCGAGTGCCGAGAGCTTCAAATCCACGTTCACCAGGGTTTCCCCGATCACCTGGGCCCAGGTAAAGCCAAAAAGCGTGGAGGGGGGACTGTTGACGGCAAAATCCTGGGTGAACGGAGGGATGGTGCTGGATTTGGTGATGTGGCTGGTCTGCAACTTCCAGTCAACTCCGAGTTCCCGGCTCAGCTCGGAGTTCATGGTGACTATCCTGGCCTCGATCAATACCTGGGGGGTTGCTTTGTCCAACCGCGCCAGCAGTTCCCTGGCTGCGGCAATCCGGGCGGGGTAGTCCGAGTAAAGAATCAAACTGGTGCGCTCGTCGACGGAGATCTTCCCTTTTTCACTCTTGATTTCGGAGATTTTGGCCGCGATATCCCCTGGAGATGCATAGTTCACCGTGAGATAGGCCGTCGAAATCTCCCCCAGGTCCTTGGCCGCTTCGATGAGCTCCTGCTTGGCCTTGAGACTCTGAGTCTGTTCTTTCCATTCGTCCTTCAACTTCGCCTGCCTGGCGACGCGAATGACATTTCCCAGCTGCTCTTTCCCGAGATCATTCATGGACAATACCATGTCCAGGACCTGATCCCAAGGAACCTGGTCCACCCGTAGCGTCACTCTTCCAGCCACATCGGGCTCGATAACGATGTTGCTACCTGTAATGTCCGCGATGAGCCGAAGGACGTTTCTCAGGTCCGCATCGAGCAGATCCAGGCTGATGGGCTTTCCTGTGTAACGTTTCCTTAGAGGATCCATTCCCTCGGGAGAACCGACCTGCGCCTGCGTCTCCACCGATGCCTTGGGTGGCGGGGCCTGGGTTGTCTTCGAGTGCCCGGGCGCCGAGGTCTTTGCCTGGGACTTCGCCGTAGTCTTCTTGGCTGTCTGCGGGGCTGGAGACTCCTGGGCTACGGGGGTTGCGGGAGGAGTACTCTTTGCGTCGGTCAGATAGAGGGTAAGGAGTAGATCGTTTCCCACGTCGTTGAGAACATACCGATCCAGAGTTCCCTTGAGAGCCCCGATGATCTGTATACCCCGAGCGCTTTGGGTGTCCCCGTAAACCAGCCTGGCTCGCTTGGAAGAAGTAGGGAGAGTAGGTAGAACGTCCTTGTTGGTGACGTCTCCCAACTCCAATACAAACCTGTCCTCCCCCAGCCGTCTGAATTGGTAGTCCTGAAATGAGCCGTTTCCGACCAGGCGGACAACCGTCTCGTCCGCAAGGTCCTGCACCTGAACCCCCACAAGACTGTTGGTCCGTTTCAGCCCGACCCCCGCCTCTTTTGACCTCCCTGTTTCCATGCCCACCGAGGGAATATCCGCCGCTGCACCTTTCCCACCGGGGCCGGTGGCAGCGCATCCCGAACAGCACAGGAGGACCAGGATCGAGCCCATGAACCCTCTCATACATCCCCTAAGATCATTCATTCCAGCCATCTCTCTCCTCCCTCAAAGGATTTTGGGGTTCTCTCTTCCCGGACGGATCTCGAAAGGCTGCCCGTATCACTTCTTCTTGGCCGAAGGTACCGCAGACGCAGGCTGAGGGGGTTTTTCCACGAAACGATACGTCACGACGGTGCAGTTTACTTGGAGGCGAGCCGAATCCTTTTGTCGCGTCAGGGTGACATTGTCCACCTTCAATATGCGGTTTAACTTGCTGATCCTGTCGAAAAAAATCCCCAGCTCATGATAGGTTCCGATGAGATCCAGGCGGACAGGAATCATGGCATAGAATTCCTTGGGCATCTCCGCCTGCGGCTGAAAAAGGATATTCTCAAGCCCCACTTGCGCCCCCAGCTGAGAGACCTTTTCCAGCAAACCGGGTATCTCTTTCTGATCCGGCAGGAAACTTAACAAACGCGCGAATTCCTCTTCGGCTTGTTCCAGTTCTTTCTGCAAGGCAGCCACCTCAATCGAGGCCTGCTTTAAGGAATTGAGCTTCTTCTCCTGATCCGCGATGGCTGCACGCAGTTTCTTAACCCTGGCGGTCTGATCCTGATACTTGAGAAAGTAGAAACCTACCCCCATGACAAGGATCGTGATCGCGATGACCAATGCCTTTTGAAGTTGAGTGAGAGTGGACAGCTTCTCCAGGAGAGGACCGACGGGTAGGAGATTCTTTCTCATGATGCCTTTGCCTTCAGTAGTCTCTGGACTTCGGAAAAGGGATAGAAGCGACAGGTTATTTGGAATTCTCTTAATTTCATGTCGCTTTTCATCGTCTGCCGGGAATGGGTCAGGTTGATACTGCCCTTTTCCACGTACGGTGACGATTCCAGGTTGCGCATGAACTCCACAATTGCCTCATTGCTCAAGGCAACACCATCGAAGGTCACACTGTTGGCCGTTTGAGCCAGCCTCTCGAACCACATCTTCTCGGCAGGGATCTCAACACTGATGACGGCGAGCAACCGCGCGATACTGTCTCGATCCTTCTGCAGATCCTCCACCACGGAACGTTTTCGATCAACAACCTCCTTCTTGCTCTTCAGTTCCCGCAACAGGGATTCGTACCGGGCAAACTTCTGGACCTCCGCCTGTAGTTGGGACAGCCGCCTGTTGAGATGGTTGATTTCGCCTTCCTTGGAAACCCATAGATAGCCAATCACACCGCCTGCCAACAAAATGCTGAGAAGGTACAGAGCGATGAATTGCTTTCCTGTTTCCCTCCTTTTGCGGGTTCGGACCGGAAGCAAATTGATCTGGATCATTACAACCTAGCCTTTCTTAAAGCCAGTCCCAAAGATACGGCCATTTGCGGTCCCACGTGCTCGAGATAGGCGGAATCAAACACCTTCGAGTCATGCTCGATGCGGGAAAGCGGGTTGAACAGTTCCACGGGAACTTCCATGCTTTCCTGAAGCAACCGGTCCAGCCCGGGAATTCTGCACGAACCACCGCTCAGGAATATGCGGCTGATCTTGTGATCCGGGAAATTGCTGAAATAAAAATCCACCGCACGCTGAAACTCATTCACCCAGTTCTGGACCACCGAAACATATATGTCTTCCAAGTCCCGCCAAAGGACTCTACCGGAGGCATCCCCCAATTTCAGGCGTTCAGCTTCTTCCGGAGACACCCTGAAATGGTCGAGAACTCGATGGGTGATCTGACCTCCACCAATGGAAATCCCTCGCATAAAGATAGGGATTCCATTGGAAACAATATTCATGATCGCCTTGTTGGCACCGATATCGAGCAACACCAGATTTTCTTCTCTCAACCCGTACGTAGCTTCATAGGCATTGCTCAATGCAAAGAAATCCACATCCACCACGACCGGATCCAAGCCAGCCGTTCGAATCAGGCTCACATAATCGTTCACCGACTCCTTCTTGGCCGCAACCAGCATGACATCCATGTAACTGGGGCGATCTTTCACGACATCCAAGATCTGATAATCAACATCCACCTCTTCAACGTTGTAGGGAATATACTGGCCCACTTCAGCCTGCATCCGATTTTCCAGTTCCTCTTCCGTCATCGTGGGCAACTCGATCTTCTTGATCATCACCTCGTAGCCCGAGATGGAAGTAGCCACGACTTTGTCCTTGATCTTCAAGTGGTTTACCAGCTCCTGGATACGTTTGACCACCAGATCGCTCTTGCTCACTCTCCCATCAACAAAGGCGTCGTGCGGAACCGAGGCAATTCCCAGGTTTAAAAGTCTGAGGGATCCGTCCTTGGAACCGACCTGGACTACTTTGATGCTGTGGGACCCAATATCCAAACCGACGGTATTTTCTTTTTTTCGAAACATAGAGTGGGCTCGCCCTCGAGTGTACGCAAGATTTCCATTGGGATTTCAAGACGTTCCTAGTTTACCATCCTTCCTTGAAAACTTGCAAGAAACTTATTACAGTAACGCCACCATGCATCCGCGCGGATTACACCATCTCCAGAGGAGGAAATACACTTTGTCGATTCTGTCTGAAAAGGAAGCCGAAAAATCCATCTCCAGGAGCAATCTCAGGGAATATGCCGAGGCCATCATCATCGCCATCTTGCTGGCTCTCATCATCCGGGCTTTTATAGTTCAGGCTTTCAAGATCCCCTCAGGTTCCATGAAACCGACATTGCTCATCGGGGACCACATTCTGGTAAACAAGTTTGTCTACGGAATCAAGGTCCCCTTTTGGAACAAAGAACTCCTCCACTTTTCGGATCCCAAACGGCAGGATATCATCGTATTCAGGTATCCTGTGGACCCTTCCAAAGATTTTATCAAAAGAGTCATTGGGTTACCTGGGGATACGGTATGTATACGAGATAAAATCGTATTCGTCAACGACCAAAGGCTTCAAGAACCTTACGCTGTTTTCAATGACAGCAAAATTATGCCGGCCGGTCTGAGCCCCCGGGACAACATGGGTCCCATCATCGTTCCTCCCAATTCTTTGTTCGTCATGGGAGACAACCGGGACGAGAGCTACGACAGCAGGTTCTGGAAGTTCGTGGACGTCAAGGAATTGAAAGGAAAAGCTTTTATCATCTATTGGTCATGGAACCGGGACGGGGAATTCACGTGGCAGGCAAACGACAGCTATGTCCGCTGGAACCGAATCGGTAAATGGCTCCATTGAGCCCGGGCTGAGCCTATGATTGGAATATGGGATTGGGACCCATGATCCCCAAAGACCCCGAAACACTGCTTCGCGAAACGGTCCATTGGCTCCGACGCCAAGCCCAATTTCTGGGAGCCAAGGGGTTCGTTGTGGAGATCGCGGGAGATCTCGACTCGGCCGTTGCAGTCAGCCTCGCACAAATTGCCATGGGGAGCGCGGTGAAGGGGTTCATCTTCTCCTGCCGTACCCCCAAGGTCCACCTTCAAAAAGCAACGGCAATAGCAAAGCAACTCAAGATCCCTTTCGAACATGTGGATCTCGACCCCGCCTGGGATGCTTTGATCTCGGTCCTGCCGCGGGCCTCCAAGAACGCCGAGGAAGAGCTCAAGGCTCGGATGCGCATGGCTTCCCTTTACCACTACGCCGCCGTCCATCAGTATCTGGTCCTCGGTCGTGGAAACCGCAGCGATTGGGAGATCGGGAACTTCACCAAGTTCGGGGACTTCGCAGGCGATATTCTCCCCCTTTCCCACCTGCTCAGGAGCCAGATCATCGAAATGGCCGGGCTGCTCCCCCTTCCCGCACGCCTTCTGAAGCAGGTGCCCCAGGGACCTTTGTTCCCGGCAGCTTCTCGAGATGTTTCCCCGGAAGTTACCTATGAAACGTTGGATGCCTTTCTCGATGGCGATTTCCTCCATATTCCCCTCCCCCTCCAGGAACAGATTCGAGAGATCCAGGGAAAAACCGTCGAGAAAAGGACCCTATCCAGCCGCTACACCTCTCAAAACGGTCTCGGACTCCAGTCTGTGGAACTTCCAAGTTCGCAGAGCCACGAGGCCTACGACAAGAGCATCGAAGCCCTCTCCCTCATCAGCAAAGCCATCACCTCGGATCATTATATCGAGGACATTCTCCGCCTGATCGTGATGGTCACGGCGGAGGTCATGAACTCAAGCGTCTGTTCCCTATGGCTGCTGGACGAGAAGGAAGGAGTCCTTCGCCTGAGAGCGACCCAATCCATCGACAGTGAATACCTCAAGGAACGGGTCCTCAAGGTGGGAGAAGGCATTGTGGGTAAGGTGGCCCTCGAGGGCCGTCCCTATGCGGTCCCTAATGTCCTGGCCGATCCCATTTACAAGGAAAAAGACTTGGCGCGCCGCATGCGACTAGTGTCCATGCTGAGCATCCCCATGCGCGTCAAGGACCGGATCATCGGGGTCATCAACTGTTACACGTCCCATTCCCATATTTTCAGCGACCTTCAAATAAATGTGCTCACGACCGTGGCCAATCAGGCTGCCGTGGCCATCGAGAAGACCGAACTGATGGTGCAGACCCGGGTGATTCAAGAGGAACTGGAAAATCGCAAAATCATCGAACGCGCCAAGGACCTCCTGGCAAGGCGTCTGTCCCTTCCCGGCGAAGAGGCCTATCGGTGGCTCCAGAAACGGAGTATGAACACTCGCAAATCCATGAGAGAGGTCTCAGAAGCGGTACTGCTCACCATGGAAGGATTGGAAAGCTAGTAGAGATGACAGGCGCGAACGGTCTCCTTGTACCTTTCCAGCTCCGCGGTCCAATCCTTCTCGATCTCATCCACGTCCGTTCCGGCCTCCAATCCTTCACGGATTGATCGATCTCCGAGAAGAATATCCACGGGAAGCTTCTCCCACTCGTACTCATAGGGAGGAGGCAGCCATTGGAAATCACCCCTGCAGACGGTTAGAAAGCCACACAGGAGGCACAGGCCCAATCTGTAAGGTCGGAAGCTTTCTCGGTCCGTCACGTGAACCTGGAAGCCATAACACACCTTGCCCCGCCACTTGTCGAACATCGGCTCGAAGCAAGCAGGCCGGAAGACCACTCCCTCCGGCTTCAGGTCCTGGAGGTATTCCCCCAACCGCTTCTGTTGAATGAAAGGAGCGCCAAAAAGCCGGAAAGGGAGTGTGGTTCCCCTGCCCTCGCTGATGTTGCATCCTTCGAGCAGCACCATTCCCGGATACAGGAGAGCCGTCTCCCAGGTGGGCATATTGGGGGAAGGAAATACCCAGGGCAACCGAGTGTCCGGGAAATAATCCCCTCGTCTCCACCCCTTCATGCGCACGATCTCCAGATCACACGAAACCTTGCATTGGGTTTGGATGAACAGGGCCAGCTCCCCCAGGGTCAACCCGTGGCGCATGGGGATCGGGTATCGACCGACGAATGAGCGGCATTCCTCCCTCAGGAGATTCCCCTCCGCACGATGCCCGCCGATAGGGTTGGGGCGATCCAGGACCACGATCTTGGTTCCCGTTTGCGCGGCCGTTTCCATGCAAAGCCCCAGGGTCACCCCAAAGGTGTAGACCCGGGTTCCCACATCCTGCAGATCCACCAGCAGCACGTCGATGGAATGAAGCATCTCCGGAGAAGGTTGGCGCACGGTGCCGTAAAGACTGTGGACCGGAAGAGATTCCATTCGGAAATCCGAAGATTCGACCATGTTGGCCTGCTTCTCCGAAAAAAAGCCGTGTTGGGGGGAAAACAGACAAACAAGACGCCCCCCCGCCCTATCGATGATCGATCGGGTATGCTCGAACGAGCCGGTGACGGAAGCCTGGTTTGACAAGAGGCCGAGCCGCGCAGATCGAAACCACGATGGCGGGTCTTCCCTCAAAACTTCACATCCGAGTACCACCCCTGTGCTGCTCACAACCCTCACTCCTCCGGATCCCTTCCAGGAAACCGATTGTTCCACGAAGCCGGTTTCACCCCCTCCACTCCAAGGGCGGTTTCTCTCCATATCTCATTTCCTTCTTTCATTCAAACCCAACCAAGACGGAGGTTGCCACCGAAGGCGAGCCTCGTTATAGTCGAGTTGGGACAAAAGCCTGGTATCGGAGAAAGGACCTGCGCATAGCCGGCATTGCGGAAATGATGAAGTTCAATCGCCTCCCCATCTCCCAAATCAGCGAAATCGTCGGGGCTTCTCACGTGGTGACCGACCTGGAAGAGCGCTATTGCTACGGTTACGATGCCAGCAAACTGAAAGGTATGCCCGATTGCGTCGTGTTTCCGGGAAGCACCGAGGAAATCGCTCAGTTGCTGTACCTCGCAAACAAGGAGCTCTTCCCCGTCTATCCCCGGGGAGCCGGAAGCGGCATGGTGGGTGCCGCGATCCCTGAAAACGGCGGGCTTGTCCTCTCACTCCATCGCCTCAATCGTGTCCTCGATATCGACTCCGACAACATGATCGCCGTGGTAGAACCCGGGGTCGTTACGGGGGATTTTCAGAAGATGCTCCAGCCCCTCGGGCTTTTCTATCCCCCCGATCCGGCCAGTCTCCAGTTTTCCACCATTGGAGGCAACATCGCCATGTGCAGTGGGGGGCCCAGAGCCGTGAAGTATGGAGTCACCCGGGACTATGTCCTGGGTCTCGAGGTGGTCCTGCCCACCGGGACCATCGTACGCACAGGGACTCGGACCATGAAAGGCGTAGTCGGGTATGATCTGACGCGGCTCCTGGTGGGTTCCGAAGGCACTCTCGGCGTTTTCACCAAGGCGATCCTCCGGCTGATTCCCGCCCCGGAAAGCGTGCGGACTCTCTTGGTTATTTTTTCGAACCTCGAGGCTTCCATGCATGCCGTGTGCGACATTCTCAGGAACCGCGTGATCCCTTGCTCCCTGGAATTGATGGATCAACCGACCATTCGAGTGGTGGAGAACTATCTGTCCCTGGGCCTTCCTACGGAAGCGGAAGCTCTGCTCCTCATCGAAGTGGACGGACCGGATTCCCTTCTCGACGGCGAAGTGGAAAAAATTGAGCGGATCTGCGCACAGAATCGCGCATCCGGTGTCGAAGTCGCCCGCTCGGAAGCCGACCGCGAGCGCCTGTGGCGGGCCCGTCGGGCTGTCTCCCCCGCTTTGGGACAGATCAAACCGGGGAAAATCAACGAAGACGTGACCGTCCCTCGAACACAAATCCCGCTGCTCATCCGAGGCATCCAGGAACTGGCCCGAAAGCACAACCTCCTCATCGTCTGTTTCGGCCATGCCGGGGACGGTAATATTCACACGAACATCATGCTGGATCGAAGGGACCTCGACGAGCTTCACCGAGCCGAGACGGCGGTCCAGGATCTTTTTCGCATGGTTCTCGACCTGGGTGGGACTCTTTCGGGAGAGCACGGAGTAGGAATCACCAAATCTCCCTTCATCGAGTGGGAGATCGGAAAGGAAGGCATGGAAGCCATGTGGTCCATCAAGAAGGCCCTGGACCCACGAAACATTCTGAACCCGGGAAAGATGTTCGTTGCCAACCGAGCCTTTTTTCAAAGCGAATTGAACATCTTCAAGACTTAGATTCCGGAAGGCGACTCCCTTCGGTCTTTCGGGATCAGGGGAGCAATGCTTTCTCCGGAACGAGGAGAGTTTCCGGGATGAAGCGTTCTGTGCAGGATGTGGTTTGGCGCCTCGAAGACCTATACGATGGTGTGGAGGACCCCCGGCTGGAGGAAGACCTGGCCTGGTGCAAACAAGAAGCTGCGGCATTCTCCGACACTTACCGCGGACGTGTGGCTACCCTTTCCCCGGAAGATCTCCTGGCGGCGATCCGGCGATTCGAGACCCTCCAGGAACGTTCACGCAAGCTCCTCTCTTTTTCCTATCTCTTCTTTTCGACCCAAACCCAGGATCCCAGAGCTAGTGCCCTATGGCAGGCCCATCTCGAGTTTGTCAGCCTCCTTCATCGAGATACTCTCTTCTTCGAGCTCGAATGGAACCAACTGCCGGAGGAAAAGGTTCAGTCCACCCTGGGACATCCGGTCCTGGCTCCTTATCGCCACTACCTGGAAAGAATCCTGCGCTACAAGCCCCATATCCTCACGGAACCCGAGGAACGGGTCCTCGCAGAAATGGAACCAGTGGCCGGCTCCTCCTGGTCCAACCTGTTCGACAAGGTGCTGGGAAACTTGAAGTTCGGCATCGAGCAACGAACGGAATCAGAGGTCCTCAGCGACCTCTATCATACGAGCCGGGAGAAACGGCGCCAGGCAGCCCTGGACCTTACCGAGGGGCTGAAGGGAGTCCTTCCCATCTTGGGCCATATCTTCAACACCGTTTTGCTGCACAAAGCCATCACCGACCGCATGCGCCGCTTTCCCCACTGGCTTCGGTCCAGAAACCTGGACAACGAAGCCGAAGACGAAATGGTGGAAGCACTGGTTGAAGCCGTGGCATCCCGCTACGACCTGGTCCAGCGCTACTATCGATTGAAGAGGGAAATCCTGGGCTATGAAGAACTTCTGGACTACGATCGGTATGCCCCCATCCCTGGAACCCCCGCCGTCACCTTTCAATGGGAAGAAGCCCAAAAGGTGGTTCTGTCGGCCTTCGACCGCTTTTCTCCCAAAATGGCAGAGATCGCCGCCCTCTTCTTTCTCAAGGGCTGGATTCATGCCCCGGTTCTTCCGGGAAAACGAAGCGGGGCCTTCTCCCATCCAACCGTTCCCTCCTGCCATCCTTATGTGTTGCTGAACTTCACGGGCACCCACCGCGACATCATGACCCTCGCCCACGAACTCGGGCACGGAGTTCACCAGTTTCTATCCAGACAGCAAGGTCTCCTCAACAGCGACACCCCCCTCACCATGGCCGAAACGGCTTCCGTGTTCGGGGAAATGCTGGTCTTTCGCCACTTGCTGGATCAAACTGTTCAGCCGTCCGAAAAACTCGCGCTTTTGTGCTCCAAGCTCGAGGACATTTTCGCCACCGTATTTCGGCAGGTGTCCATGAATCGCTTCGAGGATCGAGTCCATAACCTGCGCCGCTCCGACGGAGAGCTCGATGTGGAGCGAATCTCCGACTGGTGGATCACAACCCAGAAGGACATGTTTGGGGATTCGGTCCGCCTCCTGAGTCACTACCGGACGTGGTGGGCCTATATTCCCCATTTTGTTCATCAGCCCGGCTACGTGTATGCCTACGCCTTCGGGGAACTGCTGGTGCTCTCCTTGTTCCGCCGGTACCAGGAAATAGGGACTTCCTTCGTCCCTCTCTACCTGGATTTGCTGGCCTCGGGAGGAAAAGCCAGCCCGGCCCGATTGCTCGAACCCTTTCAGATCAATCTGATGGACCCCAGTTTCTGGCACAGGGGTTTGGACCTGATCGGCGAAATTCTCGAAGAAGCGGAGACGGAGGCGGGAAAGCTGCGGACCACACCCTTGCCTGGATGCTCCTGAGCCCAAAATCTCATGAGATGGATATGGAATCCGGGCTCACCGGGCCGGATTTCAGCCCCACCCCGAGGGGAAGCTCTTTCATTCCGGTTCCAGGCGCAAGGCTCCCTCCACAATCCACCCATCTTGGGACCTTCGTGCGCTCCGTAGAACCATACCCACGAAGCACTATGAGCCGCCGGAGGTTGCCTTGGCCAAAACCTGGAGGTTTCTCAGGATCCGTGCCTGATTCGCCTTCGTGTTGGTCTTGTTCGGGCTGTGCTTGCGTTTCCGCACCAGTTTCGTATGCTGGGTTTTGGAAGCCACGACATCGTCCTCCTTTTTCTCTTGTATGCTTGTGTACTCGTGAATAATGGACCTTCGGCCTATAACAGTTTGCAGCCTATGTGTCACGCAAAAGTTGGGACTTCCGGAGAATTCCTTTCTTCTCGATCCTTTCGAGGCAACACTGTAGCCGGGGATACCTGCCCCGACAGGGACCCTGGATCCAGTCCATCAACCGGCTCCAGGCTCGTGGAATAAACCCGAGAAATCGCCTCTTCCCCTTCATCTTTCCGAGATACCCATATGCGGCGAGAGCTTGAAGGTTCCTCGAGAGGCGCACCGCCTGGTACCGCTCCCAAAAGCGGCATTCCGTACCTCCCAGGAACCGGTGAACTCTCCTCCAGTATTGCCGCACAAGTTTTCCTTGAACTCCACCGGGCAACCCCACGTAGGGGTCCAGCATCAGCGAGGCGAGATCGTAAGCGGGAGGTCCGTAGCGCATGCCCTGGAAATCCAGGAGTCGAATGCGTCCCCGGAAGATCATGAGGTTCCGGCTCTGAAAGTCTCTATGAATCACCCATCTTCGTTCTCCGGTTCCTGCCGCCGCAGCCAGATCTTCAAAATCCCGGCGCAAATCTTCCTCCGACACCTCCAGCTCCAGAAGATCATTGAGAAAGGAATTTCGAAAGTACTCCAGTTCCCGAGAATATACGAACGAGGGATCGTAAACGGGCGTGTCAAAACAGAACCCGGCGTCGAACCCTTCGGGGGCGTGTTGGTGAAGGTGCGCCAGAACCGCAAGGGCTCCGTCGTAAAGACGCGAGAGATCCACAATTCCTCGAAGGGCAAAAACCTGGAAATGACAATCTCCCACATCCTCCAGGAGAAACCGACCTTTTTGGGAATCTCCCCAAAAGAACCGGGGCACAGGCACCCCCCGAGACTTAAGGTGATGCCCGATGAGAAAATAAGAATCGTTTTCATCGACTCCCAATCCGACCTTCCGAGGAGAAAGCACTGCAACCATCCTGCGAGGACCCTGTCGGATACGGAAGAATTTCCGGTCCGATCCGTCTCCCTCCATGGGAATCGCTTGAAGACGCTCCATCGTGCCCCAGAGACCCGGCACTGCTTCCTCGAGGAATTGTGCCAGCTCCGGTTCCCCCTCCGCCCACCGTCTCATGGCCTGATTTCCCCGAGGATCACCTCGTTATGGTGATATCCCTCCACGACACCACCATCCGTCACGATGCAGTTGCTCAGGCGACTCCCTTCCTTGACCTCCACGTGATCCCACAAGACGGTGTTTTCCAGGTGGGAGGCCCCTCCCACACGGCAATTCCGACCTGTGACCACGAACCCCTCGAGTCGGGTGTCGCCGCTTACCCTGGAACCTTCGGTAAACCGGATGGGTTGCCCGGTGGGCAACGGTCTCAGGGAATCTCCCTCCCAGAGGGCCAAGTCATGATGAACCTTACGATAGCTTTCCACTGTGCCGATTTCGCGCCAGAAGAAATCCGAACGAGATACGGCGCGGATGCGTACCCCATCCCGAAGATGTCGTCTGAGCAGAGGAACAAGTTCCCAGGAACTCCCCAAGGGGACCATCGAGAGGACGCCTGGGTTGAGGCAGTAGATTCCTGTAAAGGCCTTCATTCGGACCTCTCCGAAACCGGCCTCTCCCAAGGGAACAGCCCCCTGCCCGAACTCGACGACCCATCGTTCATCCTGAACGACCACGTTGTTGAAGGGAGGAAAGTCATGCACCAGGAGACTGACGGAGCAACCCGAACGAAGGTGCCCCTCGTAGAGGTCTCGAACGGAAACATTGCAAATCACATCTCCGTTCACCACGGCAAAGGGTTCCGCTCCCAAGAAATTCAGGGCATTCCTGAGTCCCCCTGCAGTGCCGAGAAGCTTTGATTCCACGCGCACATGAACGGGCAAAGGCCACGACCGTCCCCCAACCGACTTCACCACCTGGTCGGCAAGATGAAAGGCATTGACCACCACCGCCTCGAACCCTTCGGCATGCAGCTTGTGGATCCAGTAGCTCAAAAGATCCACCCCCATGACTGGAACGAGCGGCTTGGGCCGGACCAGTGTGAGCGGCCTCAGGCGGGTTCCGAACCCTGCGGCAAGAATCATGGCCTTCATGGCGAACAGACCCTCCCGAAGGTAGGTGGACCAGCGCAGGCAGGAGCGAACCCTCGACAATCGTCCCGGGACCGGCACACCGCCGGAATGAACCGGCCGCGCCCGGGTCTCTTCCCGACGCGGCCTGGTTGGTGGTGAAGGCCCTGGGAAGGGCAAATCCCCTTTCTCCAGCCCCTCT
>JAGPLX010000024.1:0-3428 GCA_018053185.1 Syntrophobacteraceae bacterium | reverse complement strand
ATTTCTCTCTCCAGCCGATCGATCATTTCGTTGAGCTGGGCCTGCTGCACCAGTTTGGTGCTTATGCGCGTGAAGACCGCACCTCGAAGGTAGGCCTTGTCCGTAAACCCTCCCGCTCTTTCGATCACCGAGGAAAGGGTTTCTCCTCCCTTTACGGCATACTCTCCGGGGAAGTTGACCTCGCCGTATACGCACACCTTTTTGTAAAGCTGCCAGTCCGGCACCGCCCTGACAAAAAGGTAGTCGTTTTCCATGAGAATGATGTCCTGCTGCGGGTCACCCGCCATGGCCTCGTTCAGATCGACGTAAATCTGTTCGGTCTTGGGACCCTGTTGTGTTGGAATGACCCGGGTTACCTCGGCAGTGTTCAGGTAGGCGTAGGGTTTCAGTCCTCCGGCAATGTTGATGAGGTCGGACAGTTTCATGTTCGGGCGGAATTCGAATTGGCCTGGGGTGTTGACCGCCCCCGTAATCTGGACGATATCTTTCTCGAGCTTGTCCGGCTTGGCATAGACGGTCACCACGTCGAAAGGCTCGAGCCTGACGTTTTCCTTCTCATCCTTCTTGAGGAACAACCCATCCAGGCTGAAGGTCACGTATTCCGGATGGTAATCGGGGGGAACCACCCTTTCAACGGCAGCGTACGTAAACAATGTATTGGGCAGCAGGGCCTCGGTATTCGGAATCAGGTCCTTTACTCTCATACCCCGCTTCCATTCATATTCCCCGGGTCTCCGCACATTGCCCTGCAAGACCACCCGATTGGTCACCATCGTATTGATGGGGAAAACCTTGACGATATCCCCGTCCTCCAAATAGATGTCGTCTTTCCCTTTTACCTTGTCCAAATTCAAATCGAGAATGATCTTGTTTTGCTTCTTGGATACTCTTTCCACCTGGACCCGCTGCAGATAGGCCGCAGCGGTAGCCCCTCCGGCCATTTTGATCCCCTCGGAGAGTCTCGTTTTTCCCTTCAGTTCGTATATGGCCGGGTTTGCGACATTTCCGGCAATTCCGACGATGGGACCGATGGAAGGGATGAAGATCACGTCTTCGGACATGAGGCGGGTATCATTGGTTTTGTCCCCTCGAATGAGAAAATCGTACACATCCAGCTGGGTGATGGTCTCTCCCTTTCTCTTCAACTCGATATTCCTCAAGGTTCCCGTTTTGGTAGGACCTCCGGACACCATGAGGGCATTGATGATGGTCGACAGGGAGGATACCGTGACGGCCCCCGGGGTTCGAGCATTTCCCACGAGGTATACACGGATGGAGCGCAGAGGTCCGAGGCTGACGTTCATCTCAAAGTCGGTGTAGTACTTGGAGAGCTGTTTCTGAAGGACCTCTTTCAACTCCTGGAAGGTGAGACCCGTCACCCCCAGGACCCCCACCTTGGGAAGAGTGATGTTCCCATCCCGATCGACGACCACATACCAGGTCCCTTCCACGCTCCCCCAGACAGCCACCCGCACCTCGTCCCCCGGTCCGATCACATAGTCCGGACCGACAGGAACATCGAGGACCGGCTGCGTGACGGGATACTGAGCATTTCGAGGAGTATACACCATCATACCGGGTGAAACCTGGGTCGGGGCCCCTGTCGCTGTGACGGGGGGAGCACCGGCTGCCTGCCCTCGAAGCTGTCCTGACTGAACCTGGGACATCAGTGCCGGAATGTTCGCTCCCGGACCAAGCAGTCCCTGCAACTGGGCGGCGCCCTGGGATAAGGTCTGAGTGCTCCCTCCCGGCAACGGCCCCCCCTGCCCCGGAATCAACTGAGGCATACCTTGCCCCGGAGGCATCTGGGACACACCTTGCCCTGGAGGCAACTGGGGTACACCTCGCCCAGGGAGTCCCTGGGGGGTCATCCCGGGCATCCCGGAGGGAACCGTCCCGGGAACACCCCCTCCCTGAGGCTGGAGGATACCGGGCCCCACTGGAACTGCCTGAGGCGAGTACCCGGCCGGCAATCCCATCTGTGGAGTAGTGCCTCTGGGCTGCTGGGTCGGTTGTTGCACTGGGACTGCGGGCGTCTGTCGCATGGGGAGATAGACCGAGGAAGTTGATTTGTAGAACACGTCGTAGCCGAATTGTTTGATGTCGAAAGAGAGAGTAGGAGGGATAACCCCTGAAACATACTGTTCGAAAGGAGAGGGCGGTTCTTCATCGAGCGTGACAACCGAAGAAGGCTGAACCTGCTGCGGGGCAACCTGGGTTCCGGCAGGACCGACCTGGACCGGACCCGTGTACGGCGCTTGCATGCCCGCAGGAGGTGACGTGGCCCCCACAACCCCCGGCGCAGGCGCGATCTGGCCTGGATAGACTGCTTGCGGCTGGGAGGGGGGCAAAGGGGCCGGACCGAGGGGCGGCATCTGCGGCTGAGCCTGAGGAACCCCTGCAGCCTGCGGATACCCTTGGGTCGAGGGTGGGAGCGGCTGCTGGTACGGGTTGACCGGAACGGCCTGGAAATTCTGCGCCATGGAAACGTTGCTGACCACCAGGAGAAATACCATCACGTGTGCGACGATCGTTTTAATTCCAGATCTCATTGAGAGGGCTCCATCTTGTCCGGACCCGTTTCGTTCCTTACTGGAGGGGAAAAGGACAGTTCCGTAAACATTTGCGGAGAAACCTGTTAGGGGTAGCACCGGCGCAATCCCGACCAAAGTCGGAATCCCGGTTTTGTACACACTTCCGCTCCTCTACAATTCAAGGGGGAATCGGCAATGGGGAAACGCCGTTGAAGAGCCCATGCAAGAATGTGCCCACATCTTATCATGAAAACCTTGCTCTCACGGACTCCTGCCGGGAAAATCGAGGTCACGAAGTCCATTCATCCGGCACAACTAGTTAATAGTCCAAGAAAAACGCTCCCTTTTCCCCCCCAAAGTCGGTGCGGCATTATCATGAAGTTTCCCCCATCTGTCAAGGCAACAAATTCCCCGGTGATTACCGGCTTGTGTGGTCATTTCAAGGCTCCGCCGCCGGGGAGAAATCGAGTGCGGCAATGCGCACAATCTCCAAGGATAAAACCCGGGGACAAACACTCGGAACCGAAAGATCGGAAGGGGAATCCAAAGAAAAATCCGTAGGGAACCCCGGGGTTGGAACAGCACCGGGCAGGAAGGAAGGAAGGGATCCAAACCCGGAAGTGCAGGCCTTCCGCCTGATCTCCGGGAGAAAACGCAACCTCGCTTGGACAGGTACCGCGGTCTATCTGGGCGAGCTGCAGGCATGCCGTGAGCATTGGATGGAGTCAGCTAAAGGGCCAGCATGGGCTGAAAACGAAGGTACCCGTTTCCCCTTGACCACCCGCAAAACAGCATGCTATAAGCCTTGCCATCTTTTGAGCCGGCGTAGCTCAGGGGTAGAGCAGCTGATTCGTAATCAGCAGGTCGCGGGTTCGAATCCCATCGCCGGCTCCA
>JAGPLX010000075.1 GCA_018053185.1 Syntrophobacteraceae bacterium | reverse complement strand
AAAAACGCTACCGCTTTCGGCTCTCTGCCTTCGTTTTCAGATCTTTTGAGGAAAGACTCTCGGCTCCGTTAGGCCGGGGAGGGTACCCGACACTCCGGAAAGAATGGGATGTCCACCCGTGCAGGCAAGGGGGCAGGGGTCCGTCGAAGTTTTTTCTGGTTCACCTGTGAAAAAGCGAGTATATAGGGACTCCGGCAAATCCCGGTGATCTCTGTCTGCGCCATGCGGCGGACAAAGCTTTAGGCGCACGGTCCCCCGCCCCCCAGGATCCTTGGAGTCGAAACGATGGAATGGAAGGCGGCAGCCCTCGTACTGCTTATTCAAATCATGGTATCCATCTTCACCTACCGGCGGTGGAAACGAAGCAACAGCTTGTTCCCGAAGGTCAGGACACAGCTGTTGGAGTCCTTGCGATCTCACTTGGAGAAAGGAAGCCTCGGGGAATTCCTGTCAGGCATGAAAGGAGCAGCCGACCCCATCTCCAGGAAAGATGACCTGAAAAGACTTTATATCAAAACCGGGGCAGCCATGGTCCTTGGCATGGTGGTGAGCTTCCTGACAGCAAAGATCTTCGCCTCCTACCTGGTGGTACGAACTATTGTCTGTACGGTTGCCATCATCCCCTTCATCCATTTTCTCACCATCATCATCGCCCGTGAAGCGGATGAGAACCGGGTTCTGAATTTCCAGCAGGCATTGCATGAGCGGATTGAGGCCCAGATGGCCGAAGGGAAGGCAGAAGCCTACGTGAAGGATCTCCTTGCCCTGGGAATATCCGACCAATACAACCCGGAAAAACCGTGTACCCGGTCTCCGCAAACAGCATAAGGGGCTGGGCCCGCGAGAAGTGGATGTTGTATTCTGCCGTAGCCCGCCGGCCTGTAGTTTTTCGGTGGGGGATCCCTTGTTTTCTGCTATGGACCTCGAAGTCGCCGGCACTCCGGGCACGGCTCTTTGGCCTGATCCCCTTTCGGGTTCCGGGCCGTCGCCCTCGATGGGACAACCCTTTCCACCCATGGTCCGGTGTCGCTTTCGGCCGCATTCCGGAGGCTGGTCCGTAAAATGCGGTTCTTCCTTCTCAGTCCCAGGCAAACAGGACCCAACACAATTTCAGCACCAGGAAGAAAGCGCACAGGCCGCCGATGAACAAGGCGGCGGTCAGGAAGAACGGACGGACGTATCCGTGCCAGTAACCGGACGGCTCAGACGGCGGAGGCATCAAGGGACCGAAACGGCTTGCAGCCTTGGACGGGCGAGGTGCTCCACAGTGCCTGCAGAACCGATCTTCGGAGTCCATGGATTCTCCACATCCTGTGCAAAACATGGTCACCTATTCTTCCTTCGGGGAGTTTTCATTCCAAAAAGGATCGCTGTTCATGAACTGCCGAAAAGCCGCTTGAGACAACCGGGTTTTCCTGCCTTTCGAGTCACTGATGGCAACTCCAGGGCACTCAGACCCCCGCCTTGTCAAAAGCCTGGTCGACGATCCTCCTGGCTTCCGTCAAGATCCGGTCCAGGTGCTCCTCGCTTTTAAAGCTTTCGGCGTAAATCTTGTATATGGGCTCGGTCCCGGAAGGACGAGCGGCGAACCATCCGTTGGGAGCGACGACCTTGAGTCCGTCGATGGATGCGTTGTTTCCGGGGGCCCGGGTCAGCTTCTCCTTGATGGGTTCGCCGGCCAGTTCCCCAGCGGTAACCATCTCGGGGGTGAGTCTTTTGAGCGCCGCCTTCCGGCTCGGGGATGCCGGGGTGTCGATCCTGGTGTAGTAGGCCTTCCCGAAGCGGTTTTCGAGCTCTTTGTACAGGACGGACGGGTCTTTCCCTGTTCTCGCGGTCATCTCACAGGCCAGGAGGTCCATGATGATCCCGTCCTTGTCCGTGGTCCAAACCGTGCCGTTCCGCCTCAGGAAAGAGGCGCCGGCGCTCTCCTCGCCGCCGAAGGCACACGATCCCGTCAGCAATCCATCCACAAACCATTTGAATCCCACGGGCATCTCGCACAGGCGCCTTTGCAAAGCCCCCGACACCCGATCCAACATGGAGGTAGTGACAAGGGTCTTTCCCACGGCGGCTTTGGGGTCCCATTGCTCCCGATGCTGAAACAGGTACCATACGGCCGCCGACAGGTAATGGTTGGGATTCAGGAGGCCCGCTGTTCGCGTGACGATCCCGTGTCGGTCCACATCGGGATCATTCCCGAAGGCGATGTCGAAATGGTCCCTGAGCCGGATCAGGGGCTGCATGGCGTACGGGGAGGAACAATCCATTCGGACCTTCCCGTCCCGGTCCACCGTCATGAAGGAGAATGTCGGGTCGATACGGGGATTCACCACCTTCAAAGAGAGGCCGTATCGTTCCGCAATGGGCTCCCAGTAATCCACCGCCGCTCCTCCGAGCGGGTCGACACCGATCTTTAGCCCTTCCCCGGCAATGATTTCCATATGCACGACCTCGGCAAGGTCTTCCACGTAGGGAGTGATGTAGTCGTGCTCCCGGGTGGTCTCGGCTCGCAGGGCACGCTCGTAGAGAATCCTTCGCACATCCCGGAGGCCTCCGGCCATGATTGCGTTGGCCCGGGTTTCGATCCACCGGGTCGACTCCGTTTCCGCCGGTCCTCCGTGAGGAGGGTTGTACTTGAATCCCCCGTCCTCGGGTGGATTGTGAGAGGGAGTGATCACCACCCCATCGGCCAACCCTTCCCGCCTGCCCCGGTTGAAGGTCAGAATCGCGTGAGATATGACCGGGGTCGGCGTGTATCGCAGTCCCTTCTGAACCAGGAGAGGAACCTCATTGGCGGCAAAGACCTCGACGGCACTGGCCAGGGCCGGCTCCGAAAGGGCATGGGGGTCCATTCCAATAAAAAGGGGACCGGTCACCTTCCGAAGCTGCCGATACTCCACGATTGCCTGGCTGACGGCAAGGATATGCTCTTCATTGAAGCTTCTCTTGAGGGAGGATCCCCGGTGCCCGGAAGTGCCGAACGAAATCCTTTCCTCCGGCACTGTCACATCCGGTTTCAAGGTGTAGTAAGCCGACACCAGTTTCGGGATGTTTGGGATCATGAAGGGTGGAACAGGTTTTCCCGCCAATTCGTGCGGTTCCATAGGGTGCTCTCCATTTTTATCCACTTCCGCATCCGCTTCTCACGGAATGGTCCGGCGCCATTCCTTGTAGGCATTTATCAAACCATTGGTGGAGCTATCGTGGGAACACGTCGGAGAATCCTCCTTGAGCTCCTTCAGAATTCGGCCGGCAAGCTGTTTGCCCAATTCCACACCCCACTGGTCGAAGCTGAAGATATTCCAGATAATTCCCTGAGTGAAGATCTTGTGCTCGTACATGGCAATAAGACTTCCCATGGTGAAGGGTGTCAGCTTGCGAACCAGGATGCTGTTGGTGGGCCGATTACCTCGAAAGGTCTTGAAAGGGAGCAGCCGTTGGATCTCTTCTTCCGGCAAACCGACCTCCTGCATTTCTTCCCGGGTTTCTTCCCTTGACCTGCCCCGCATCAGGGCTTCGGTTTGAGCAAAGAAGTTGGACAGGAGAATGGGATGATGATCCCCTACGGGATTATGACTGACGGCCGAGGCGATGAAATCGCAGGGTACCAGTTTTGTGCCTTGATGGATGAGCTGATAGAAGGCGTGCTGCCCGTTGGTACCCGGTTCACCCCACACGATGGGACCAGTTTGGTAAGATACTTCTCGCCCGGACCGATCCACGGACTTGCCGTTGCTCTCCATGCTTGCCTGTTGGAGGTAGGCGGGGAAACGATGCAGGTACTGATCGTAAGGGAGGACGGCTTCCGTTTCAGCCCCGAAGAAATTGTTGTACCAGATCCCCAAAAGGGCCAGGGTCACGGGTATGTTCCTCTCGAGGGGAGCATGCCGAAAGTGAAGGTCCATGAAATGAGCCCCCTCCAGCAGTTGGGAGAACCGATCGAATCCGATAGTGCAGGCAATGGAAAGGCCTATGGCCGACCAGAGAGAATAACGCCCGCCTACCCAATCCCAGAATCGAAACATGTTCGAGGGGTCGATCCCGAACCTCACAACCTCCCTCTCGTTGGTGGAGAGTGCCACAAAATGCAGGGCGACTGCGGATTCATCTCCCATGCGATCTAGGAACCACTGTCTTGCCGTGTGGGCATTGGTCATGGTTTCCTGGGTAGTGAAGGTCTTGGATGCGATCATGAAAAGGGTGCTCTCCGGAGAGAGTCCCTTGAGGGTCTCGACGATGTGTGTTCCGTCAACGTTGGAAATGAAGTGCGGAGTGATGCCGGGCTGCCGATATGGCTTGAGGGCCTCGGTGACCATGAAAGGCCCCAGATCGGAGCCTCCGATCCCAATATTCACAACGTCCCGGATGGGTTTTCCCGTAAAGCCCTTCCATTCGCCCGTTACAATCCTGTCCGAAAACTCCTTCATTTGTCCCAGGACCGCATTTACCTCCGGCATCACGTCCTTTCCGTCTACATAGACGGGGGTGCCCGAGCGGTTGCGCAGTGCGACGTGGAGCACCGGCCGGTTCTCGGTTTCGTTGATTTTCTCCCCGAGAAACATTTTTTCCGTGGCATCCTTCACCCGGCACTCCCGTGCCAACTCAAAAAGGAGCTTCATGGTCTCCCGGGTGACCAGGTTCTTGGATATGTCCACCAGGAGATCTCCCAATCGGAAACTGAATTTTCGAAATCTTTCGGGATCTTCGGAAAAAAGATCCTTGATGTGTCGGGCCTTCATGATCTCGAAATGATCGGAAAGCCTTTGCCATACCGTGGTTTGGGTAGGGTCTATTCGATCGAGCACCATTCTTCCCTCGTCTCCGAGATGATTCCCTTGGGTTCATTCCCCGACCGGTATCCAGGATTCACTCCTCGTGCCCAGCTCGGAGTCAACGGCTCTCCGGAGTATTCTCCCCCAGCGAAAAGGTGGCAGCCGTGGTGGTTGTGCTTTCAGGATTTCTTGCGCAACTGGTCGGCAACAGCCTGCGTGGCCCGTTGAATCGTTTCGGCATCCCCAAGGTAATAGTGACGAACGGGTTTGCAGTTTTTGTCCAGTTCATACACCAGGGGGATCCCTGTGGGAATGTTCAGGCCCACGATATCTTGGTCGGAAACGTCGTCGAGGTATTTCACCAGGGCTCGAAGGCTGTTCCCGTGGGCGGAGATGAGCACCCTCTTTCCTTCTCTCACTACCGGTGCGATGGTTTCGTGCCAATAGGGCAGAAAGCGGGCCACCGTATCTTTCAAGGATTCCGTCATGGGAACCTCCTCGGGGGCCAGGGAGGCGTACCGAGGGTCTCTGGCAGGATTGCGAGGGTCGTCGGGAGAAAGAGCGGGCGGGGGAGTATCGTAGCTTCGCCTCCAGATCTGGACCTGCTCGATCCCGTGCTTTTCCACCATTTCCACCTTGTTCAGCCCTTGGAGTGCTCCATAATGCCTCTCGTTGAGACGCCAGTTTTTGTGAACGGGAATCCACATGAGGTCCATTTCCTCGAGGACAAGCCACAGGGTTTTGATGGCTCGGGAGAGCACCGAGGTGAAGGCCACGTCGAAAAAATAGCCTTCCCTCTTGAGGACCCGTCCCGCCTCGATGGCCTCCTCAATGCCCTTGGGGGACAATCCCACGTCTGTCCAACCGGTGAAACGATTTTCCTTGTTCCACAAGCTTTCACCATGGCGCAACAGCACCAGCTTTTTCATGGAATTCGACTCCTTTCCTACGGTCTCACGGTCTCTCGGTTTCCAATACGAGAACCGCGCGATCCCTTTCACTTCCTAGACGAGGATCGCCGTTCGGTGGTCATACCCCTCGCAGAACGGGGGCATGACCATCAGGCCCCCTGCCGGTGTGCTTCCTGCAATATGTGAACCCGGATGGTTCGGGACCCCCAAGTCCCTGCCCCCGACAAAGCCATGGGTTGTCTGCGGCCACGCAAAATTCCTTTGTCGGTTCTTTTGCTCCAAGGCAAACATCCTTGCTCGATGAAGCCGGGGTTACCCCTCTTATCTTTGCAGAGTTCCAAGTCCAGCTCCTCACAATCAAATGCCCACAACCGGCGTTGTCCCGACCTTTCCCTCTCGTTTTCAAGCAGAGTGTGGGAACCAGGGGAAACCATAACCCACACCGGGCACCTGGAGAAGGCACGGGGGTCGGCAAAGGAGGACGACACCCCATTCATTATCCTAGATTGCCCTTCCCTGTCCAAAATAAATCTGTGGGTTCTCAATGTGGGATCTTGATTTCGGATCCGGCTCCAAACGGAGGGCGGGCAGCCCTTCCAGTGGGACTGCCCGCCCTCCGACTTTCGCTTCATGCCGGATCGACACAACCCGGTCATCTCATATTCCGCACAAAAGGGTTCTCCTCACGAGGACCCAGGAAAACGACGGTTTTCCTTTAGATTATCGGCCTTCCTCCTGGGAGGTGGTGGTGAAGTTTCCTCGGGTCCCAGGGGAAGTATCTCCGAGATTCTCAACCGTTCCGTTTGCTGTACGGTCGGAACCCCGGCATGGTCCCTGGGCGGTTTTCCATTGTCCCGGGAGGTGTCCCTGGAGGTATCTTTCCGAGCTTCCCTTCTCAGACCGTTTTCCCCTTCAACGAGAAGAGCCAGTTCATCAGCCATACTTTTCAGTTCTTCCGCCTGGCCTTTCATCTGGATTGATGCAGAAGCCGACTCTTCCGCCCTCGATGCACCTTCCTGGACCACCTTCTCCATGTCCGATACCGCTCGGCTGATCTGATCCACTCCCTGGGCCTGTTCCGAGGAAGCGGACGCAATGTCGGCCACGAGCTCTCTCACCTTGGAGGCGGACAAGGCCACTTTATCGAATGCATCCGCGGTTCGGCTCACCACATCCGACCCGGCTCGAACCTGTCGGCCCGTGCCTTCGATGAGGGTGGAGGTCTCCTTGGCCGCATTGGCGGCACGCATGGCCAGGTTGCGCACTTCCTCTGCGACGACGGCGAAACCCGCCCCCGCCTCGCCCGCACGAGCCGCTTCCACGGCGGCGTTCAGGGCCAGGAGGTTGGTTTGAAAGGCGATGTCGTCGATGGTCTTGACGATCTTCTGGGTTTCATCGCTGGCCTTGGAAATCTCGTCCATGGAGAGGGTAAGCTCTTGCATTCCTTTGGTCGCCAACGAAACCACCTCGCTGGCTTCATCCATAAGGCGATTTGCCTGGCCTGCATTGTCTGCATTCTGCCGGGTCATGGAAGACATTTCCTCGAGAGAGGCAGATGTTTCCTCGAGGGAGGCAGCCTGTTCCGCAGCTCCCTCGGCCATTGCCTGGCTGGAGGCAGCTACCTGGTGGGAGACGGAGGTCACTTCCTGGGCACAATGCTGGATATGATTGGTAAAGAGGGAGAGCCGGCTGGAGAGCCCCCGGGAAATGAAGAACCAAATGACGGCCGCAGCAAGGGCCGCGATGAGGGCCAGAACAATCCCCATCATGAGACTCTGATTCCCGGCGGTCACGATCCTGTCCCTGGCCTCGAAGAACTCGTCCACATAGGCTCCGGCTCCTATGATCCAGTCCCACGGCTGAAAATAGATCAGCTTGGAGACCTTCCATTTTTCGGTCTGTTCCCCCGGATTTTTCCATGGATACTCATGATCGAAAATCGTTCCAGGTTTCCCGGCATGTGCCTTTCGGATCATCTCCTGGATAAACAGGGTGCCATGGGAATCCCTGGAATCCAGGATATTCTGACCGTCTCTCTCGCCACCCTTGGAGACCACGTAATTTCCCCTGGAGTCGAAAATAAAGACGTACCCTGTCTTTCCAATCTTGAGGTCCATCAGTTGTTTGCGAAGCTCCTGAACGCTCTCGTGCTTGATCCCGAAGTAAAGGACCCCGATCCACTGCTTGTTAGCATCGTAGAGAGGCTCGTAGGCGGTGATATACCAGTCGTTGACCACTACGGCTCTTCCGTAATAGGTTTGTCCCTTCTTCAGGGTCGAGACCACCGGGTTCGGCTCTCCGTTAGGATTGACGGCGGGGATGAAGGTTCCGATCGCCCGGGTCTGGTCTGCCCCTTCCACGTTGGTGGCCACTCGAAGGATGTCTCCCTCCTCGTTCATTCTCTGAAACAAGGTGCAGGTACCCCCTACCAGGGATTTGACCTCATCCACCAGCGGAGTGAATACCTTGAGGTCCCTGTTCTGTCCAAGCCAACGGTCACCTACACAGAACTTGGGCAACTCCACGATCACTTCCTGCTTATTGAACTGATTCACAGCCTTCCACTGAACCTTCTCGGCAATGGAAAGCCTGATACCCCCCGAATCCGACAAGACTTTATGGGCCACGTTGAGGCAGTTTTTTACGGAGTCCTGGAGAACCACGTTCTGAGTCTGTACGATGGCGTAGACATTTTTTACGAGGTGCTCCAGGTCTGAGTAGGCCTGGGCCGCAAGGCCCACACTGGCATCGGCGACAATTTTCTGGTTCTGATGGAAGGTATTGGCGGTGATGAGGACCAGTGGCGCCAATGACAAAGCGACGCCCAGGAAAACCAGCTTGAATCTCAGCGACCGTTTCTCGAACATATTGTCCCCCTGCCAAAAATGTGAGGATAGGAGTGGGTAGAATTCCGCCCACCTTCTGTATTTCCGCTCGGAACTGGATTCGGCAGAACTCGAATCCTTCTTGAAGATTTTTTTCAAGGAGATGGGTTGGCCCCATGAGGGAAGTTCTCACGGGAAACTCTCTCTTTCGTTCCGTGCTTCCATGGCTTTGCTTCGTCAGCCTGGAATACGCAACTCGACCAGGCGGAGGAAAATGCGGCAAAAGTGCCTTTCCGAAAGGGCCTCGTCCGCAGATGTCGTGTACACAAGGATCCGCAGGAGGTACACCGACAAAAGTGCTTGAAAACACTCGGTCGTATGATACATTCGCTTGGGAACCGGGTTCCACGAGGAGAGTGTGCCCGCTTTCGCCAAAAGATGTTCGTGCGGA
>JAGPLX010000074.1 GCA_018053185.1 Syntrophobacteraceae bacterium | reverse complement strand
GCAGAGGCTGGGCGAACTGGGCCAGGGACCACACGCTGGCGTCGTAGTTTTCCACGAAACCGCGCAGGTATTTCCAGACGGGGCGGTAAGGACGGCTCACGTCGATGTGGCACCGCCAGATCCACTTTCCCTTTCTTCCCGGGCAGAAACGAAGGAGAGGGGCCGGCTGCGGGTCGTGAATGAAGACCACATCCGCTTCCTCCAGGCTCGCCCTCAGCCTGTCGGCATTTTCCTCGTTGGTTTCTTCGTAGGCGCGTAGAAGGGAGGAGGGGATTTCCGCCCGGTTGCCCTGAATGGCGTTGTGGAAACTCTTGGTGCATTGATAGAACTCAGGACCCCCGGCAACGACCTCCCAATCGGTGTGGATCCCCAGCTCGTTTTTGAGGGGAACGAGCCAGTTCAGGATCTCAGCGACTCCCCCTCCCTCTCGAGTGGAATTCACGTGGACGATCCTCATTCCTCGCAGGGATTCCGCAAGCTGCCACAGCTGGTCCACCACCTCTTCACCGACGATTTGGGCATATTTGTGCAATAGACCGTTCACTTCCGCTCCTTACATTGGATAGGCCTTCAAAATTTCCTCCAATTCCCGCCGCAGTTCTTCCAGGGTCGTGAAGTAGGGGTCCACACCCGCAAGAACCTTGGCCAATTCCGACCAATCCTCATCGAGGTCCGTCAACCAGGCGCTGAAGTCGTTCTTTCCCCCGGGAACCCTGCGCCGCGCATCGATGAAGTGATAGAAAACACTCCCGAGAGACATTTGCCCGATGCGTTCCTGCAGCTCCCTGGGGTTCGAGATGCGAAGCTGGGTGTCAAACACCACGATCTGGGACCGAGCGAAATGAAAAAACTGCCCCGATCTCGACCAGGGCACCATTTCCGATTCGTCCAGCCGCTCTTCGACGACCTCCGCCAATTCCCGGCGCAAGTCCTCGATGTCCATGTAATGAGTGGGATCGATGAGGGCCAGTCGTTCGGCGAGGCCGGTGTCGTGGAGGCCCCGCCAGGCCCAGGCGGCGAAATCGTTCATGTATTCCGGCTCATCGAATCGCGGCTGGAGCATCCCGCCCCAGAAGTGATGGTAGATGCAGCCGGGATGAACCGTTACGAGACGATCTCTCATCTCCCGAAGATTCTGGGCATACTCTCCGGTGGAGATGGCAATGAGAGCACAATCCTTGACGGCAAAAGGGTCGGTCATAATCACTCCTTTGTCCGGGTCGAAATGGTGGACCGGGTCTGCCTCGGCTCCCGGCCGAGGAGAGCCGCAGGAAAATGTTCCAATACCTTTCCCACGGGCAGGGACTTCTTTCCATAAAGAGACTGGAGGGTGAACAGGTTACGCCACCGTCCCGGGGCATCTTCCGGCAAAACGATTCGGGTATCCTGCCATACCCGTTCGCCCAGGGGGTCCTCGCCGGTTTCGATCACCCCTGTCAGGAAACGCGGCACCACGACGATCGCCCATTCGTTCCGGTATTTCCTGGCGAAGGAAAGAAGGTGGTCCTTGCGGGAGCCCTCGACAGCCAGCGGGACGTATCCCCCCTTCCGGTAGAGATCGGGCCTTTTCATTCGGTCCTGCAGCCCTCGCCATATTACGAACAGCTTGATCCTTCCGTCTTCCCGGTTCACAAGCAGGTCGCTCACGAGGGCAAGGGGGTCTTCCGGCCATCGTTTTTCCAGGTTGGCCAGGTGGGAATCCCTGGCGGCAAAGTCCACGGGGCGACGGTTGTCCGGATCGACCAGGGAAAGGTCCCACAGCTCCGTTCCCTGGTAGAAGTCCGGCACTCCGGGGGCCGCGATCTTGATGAGCACCTGGGCCAGCGAGTTGAAAATCCCGAAGAAGGCAATCCGTCTTTGAAAGATGAGGAAATCCTCGAGAAAGGGGTTCCGGGCCGAGGGGGTCAGAAGGGCGCGGACAAATCCCAGGTAGGCTTCTTCATAGGCCGTATCTGGTTTGATCCAGGCCGTGTGGACCTTGGCTTCCCTCACGGCCTTGATCAGGTAGGCTTCCACCCGGTCGAGAAAGTCCCGCCCGGCTTCCTCCCCGAAGGGATAGGCCCCCACCAGGGTCTGGTAGAGGAAGTACTCATCGTTTTTGTCCGGTGCCTCGATGGTCCCGACCCGCCGCTTGTACCGGCGGTTCCAATGATTCCAGCTTCGGATGTGCGATTCCCATTCGGCGGGGATCTCCGAGAGGACATGAATTCTCGCTCGAACATCTTCTCCCCGCTTGGTGTCGTGAGTGGATGTGGCACTCAGGGATTTGGACCGCCCGGCGGCCCGGGCACGCATGAGGTCGTGAAATTCATGGTCGGAAATCCCGAACCGCCCCGGATCTCCCCCCACCTCGTTCAGGGAAAGCAACCGATTGTACACATACAGGACCGTGTCTTCGAATCCCTTGGCCATGAGGGGAGCGGTGAACTGTTGAAACCTCATGATGACCTGGATCCACCGGTCCTGGTCTTCTTCGCGAAGAGTTCGTCCGAAATTGAGGGTCAAAAGGTCCTGAAGGAAGGAAAGCTCATAGGTGAGGGCCGGAAAACGTTCTACGGCCCGCGTCACCGCCTCCGTGACCGCAGCCCGGTCCTGTTCCCTCCGACTCTTGCCGTCGATATAGGTGCGGTAGACCGGAAAGAAGGACATCACTTCCGCGAGGGCACTTCTCAAGCCGTGGAGGGTGATGTCGCTTCCTTGCCGCGCGCGCCCCGAGACGGACTTGATCCGATGAGCCAGGTTGTCGACATCGCCGGTCATGTGCCGGGCGATGAAGAGCCTCTTTTTCTGGGCAACCAGGTCCCGGTAGGCCGGCCCGGTCCCCCTTTGTCCAGCATAGATCCGATCGAACCTGCCTTCATGTTCCTTCCTGCAAAAAAGCCCGTTCAACTGATTGAGAAAATCGTAGCCGGTAGTCCCCTGAACAGGCCAGGAATCCGGGAGCGACTCATTCCAAGCGAGGATTTTCTCGACCACAAGATAGGCCTCCCGTGCCTCTTCACGCAGCCGGGCCAAATACCGCGACGGGTCGCACAGGCCGTCGATATGATCCACCCTGAGGCCGGTGAATACCTTCTCCCGCACCAACTTCAGTACCAGGGCATGGGTTGCAGGGAAGACGTCCTTGTCTTCCGCTCTCAGGCAGATGAGATCGTTGATGTTGAAAAAGCGTCGATAATTGATCTCTTCGGAGGCCACCTTCCAGAAGGCCAGCCTGAAATGCTGCTGAGCCAGGAGCGCATCCAGGGCCATGAACCGGTCGGGACCGTCGTTCCGGCCGTTGAGTCGTTCCAGGTTTCGATCCACGTGCTCTCGAACCCGTGCGTTGGTCGTATGGAGTTCCCAGAGGACCCGTTTGATGAATCGAATCTGCCCGTATCGTTCGTCCCGAGCTTCCCGGTTGGGCAAGGTCTTGAGGACATAGAGAATTCCCAGGAGCTTGGTGAAATTGGGGTGGTCCTCTCCGAGATCTTCTTTGAGTGCGGCGAGGTTGGGCGTGAGCACCTCGCTGTAGGATTCGACCTTGAGGGGAAAGCGCAACCCGTGGTAATGAACTTTGAAGCCGTCGGATTCGTAGGAAACCCGGATTTCCCCCTCATCGAGGGATTCCCCGTAGAATCTTCCCAGGAAAGGGGCCAGTACGCGATTTTTCAGGTCGTCGTGGGGATGATTCCAATCGATATCGAAATAAGAATAGTACTCCGAGTCCTCGCGATTCTCGAGGACGTCCATGAGCATGGAATTATCCGGATCGAAGGCCATGTGGTTGGGCACAATGTCTTGAATCCATCCGAACCCGTGTTTCTTCACCCCTTCCACCAGGTCGGCGAATTCTTTGCCGCTCCCCAGCTCGGGATTCAACTCCCGGGGCTCCACCAGGTCGTAGCCATGAGTGCTGCCCTTTCGGGCCTGCAGGATGGGAGACAGGTACAGATCCTTGATGCCCAGTCTCGCCAGGTAGGGCAGGATCTGATTCAGGGCCCGGAAGCCGAATTCCGGGTTCACCTGGATGCGGTACGTAGCCCGTGGAGTGCGAATCATGCCACCCCCACGCGTAGATGCTCGCCAAGCTCGAGGAATACCCGGACCCATTCCGCCGCTTCCGGGTTGCCTTCCCCGGCCCGATCCCGGATCTCGGGGTAGACACTCCGGGACAGGGCAAAGTAGCGGTTCTGGACCTCCCACAGGTCCAGGTCCAGGCCTGATTCCACGAGGAGTCGGAAAAGCCGTTCGATCCTCTTGAGCCCTTCCAGGTCGCCGGGACTTGCGGAAAATGCCGCCATGATCCGGCTCAGTTTCTTCTCGACGCCGAAACCCAGGGCGTTGCTGTCCAGGTTTATAGACCATCTCCGGGCCTCCCGGACACGGCGATCGAGAAGGTCCAGGTCCGGCTCGTCCTTTTCAAAAATCTTGCGCAGGTCCGTATTCACCACGAACTCCGCAGCCACGGCAAGGTGCCTGGGCAAGGGCCTCTGGAGCTCCTGGAGGAAATTCATCATCGTGTAGTTTCTCTCAACCATCTGAGAGAAAAGAAACTCCGCTTCCTCGAGCCCCGGGGAGAGGATCAGGTCCAACACCTTCTGCTGTCGGTCCCGGAAGAGATGCCACAGGGTGTAGACGGCACTCCGGAAGGTTCGGTCCATGAGGCGAACCAGCTCCGGGATGTCCGCCAGGGCAAAGGCGGCCTTGATCTGCTCGATCATCTCGAAAAACCGCCCTTCCCCCTCGGCATCGAGGACGCCACACGTCACGTTGTGTCCTCCGAGGTGGAGGGCCGCATAGTAAAGGCTGGTTTCCTCGAGGGTGATTTCCGACCGGATGTCCATTCGGCCCCCTTCGAGCTTCAATACCCCCGCCTGGAGGCTTTCGTGGAGGGACTTTTCCACGAAATAAGAGTAGATGCGGGTGGTTGCCTGGGTTTCCTCGAAGAGGGAAGAAATGGCGTGGTGGGCTGCCACCCGTGGAAGATCGATCCTCGATGGCCGCACATACCTTTTATATACGGCCTTGCCGTCGCCCAATTCCGGAATATTGGACGGCGCTTGGGAAAGAATCCTCAGGTAGGACCTCTCGAGGTCCACTCCGAAGGCCTCCTGGGCCAGCTGCATGGCCCGGGCCGCGTATTTCATCACCTGGGTGGCTTCCAGCCCCGAAATCTCGTCGAAGAACCACCCGCAGCTGGTGTACATCAGCATGGTGTGGCGCTGCATCTCGAGAAGCTTCAGCAAATGAATCCTCACCTCCGGGGGGATTTCACCGACGGCTTGCCGGCGGAAAAACGATTCCACGTTTTCGGGGGAGCGATCCGCCACGACATCGATGTATTCGTTTCGAGCCTTCCAGGGGTCTGCCAGGTACCTGGACGACTCCTGCTCGTAAAGAGGTGCCAGCCGATCCCGAAGCCGGTCCATGGCCCGGCGGAGCGGCTCCCGCCACTCCTGGCCCCACCCGGGATGCGAACCACTGGAACAGCCGCAATGGCTCCTCCACCTCTCGATCCCATGGATACAGCTCCAGGAGCTGTTTTCCACGATCTCCACCTGGTGAGTGGGTGGGTGTTTCTCGAGATATTCCGCATAAACCGTCACCCGCGCCGCCTGCGAGGATTCTATCTTGTAGAGGGCATAAGCCAGGGCCATATCCCCCTTGCGATGGTGGTGACCGTAGGTTTCCCCGTCCGTTGCGATGTGAACGATCTGGGGATGAAGTCGCTCCAGGGAGAAAGCGCCGAGCATCCGATGAGCAAGGGCTTCCCCGTTGTTCAGGAGCCCCCCGAAAGCCACCTCCCTGGCGATGGGGCCGTCATAGAAAAACAGCCGGATGCTTCGCCCGGAAGGAAGACAGCACAGGTATGCCATGGTCGGATCGATGCGCCCACCGCTCACGTCTCTCCAGTTGGTCTCGCCCGGAGGGAGAACCAGGCCCGCCTGGTGGGGAGCCAGGATGGTGAAGGAGATCCCCAGGTCCGCCAGGACCTCGAGGCTTTCCTGGTCCACGGCGGTCTCAGGGAGCCACATTCCCTCCGGCGGCCGGCCGAATCTTCGTTCAAAGTCCCGGATGGCCCAGCAACAGTGGGTGTACTTGTCTCGAAGGCTGGCCAGGGGCATGATCATGTGGGTGTAGACCTGCGCGATGGCGCTCCCGTGACCGGAGAACCGTTCCCGGCTCAGTCGGTCTGCATCGAGGATTGCTTCGTATACCTCCGGCTGGTGACGTTCCATCCAGCAAAGGAGGGTCGGCCCGAAATTGAAACTGATCTTCGAGTAGTTGTTGACGATGTCGACAATCCTTCGCTCCCCGTCCAGGATCCTGGATGCAGTATTGGGGGCGTAGCATTCCGCCGTGATTCTTTCGTTCCAGTCGTGATAGGGATAGGCGGAATCCTGGAGCTCCACATCCTCCAGCCACGGGTTTTCCCGAGGAGGCTGGTAGAAGTGACCGTGGAGGCAAACATATTGAATCATGAAAATTCCCTTCCGTTGGTCTTCTCGAACAAAACCAGCCCGAACGGTTTCAAGGTCATCGCTTGAGGACGGTGCAGCTCGGGGGGAAGATCGGAACCGGGCCCCATCCAGCACTCTTCCGAGGAATCCAGTACCTTTTTCCAGGAACCGAGGAAAGGAAACTCGATCGTGCGATCCTCGGGGCCGAAATTCATCACCAGGGAGCTCTCGTGGCCTTCATGTCGGCGAAGGATTCGAATCCACCCGCCGTCCTCGTCCCAATCGACTTCCCAATGACTTCGAGCAAGGGAAGTCAAGGGCGGAGTCTCTTTTCGCACGGCAATGAGCCGTCCATACCACTCGAGGAGGACCCGGTGCCGCCCCCCTTCCCTCTTCTCCCAGCAAAGCCGGGACCCGAGAAAAGAATCTTCGGACAGCGGGTCCGGAGGAGGTTGCTCCCATGCGAAGTCTCGAAACTCCTCGAGACGACCCCGGCGAACCGCCTCGATGAGGTCCGGGTCCGAATGGTCCACAAAGTAGAGAAAGGGGGCATCCTCTCCGTATTCCTCGCCCATGAAAATCAGGGGGACAAAGGGAGAAAGCAGGTAGGCCCCGGCAGCCAGCTTGAGCGCCTCCCAACCGACAAGGGCGGACATTCGCTCCCCGCGGGCTCGATTGCCCACCTGGTCGTGGTTCTGGGAAAAGACCACGAGCCGGGAAGGCCGGCAATCTCGAGCGGAATTTCCGTGAGACCGCTTCCGGAAGCAGGAGTACTGGCCCGAGTAGACGAAACCTTCCCTGTAGGCCTTGGCCAGGTGTTCAACCCTGCCGAAATCCACGTAGTACCCGTCTCTTTCCCCCGTAAGGAGACTGTGCAACGAGTGATGAAAATCGTCGCACCAGAGGGCGTCCAGCCCGAGGCCTCCCATCGCCCGGGACCGAATGAGACGCTCGTCGTTGAGGTCGCTTTCCGCAACCAGGTAAAATTTTCTTCCCTGTTGCTCGGAATACTCCTCCACCTCTTCCGCCAATTGCCGAAGAAACGGCCGCGCGCTCATGTCACAAATGGCGTGCACCGCGTCCAGGCGCAGTCCGTCGATGTGATAGCGGCGAAACCAGTGGAGGGCGTTTTGAATGAAGTAGTTTCGAACACCGTCGCTGTAAGGCCCGTCGTAGTTGACGGCATCACCCCAGGGTGTCTGGTATTTCGAGGTGAAATAAGGTCCGAACCGGCCCAGGTAATTTCCTTCAGGACCCAGGTGATTGTAGACGACGTCCAGGTAAACCGCCATGTTGAGCTGATGGCAGGCATTGACCAGCTCCTTCAGCCCGTCCGGTCCGCCGTAGGAAACCTGGACGGCGAAAGGATAGACGCCGTCGTAGCCCCAGTTTCTTTCCCCGGGAAACTGGGCAACGGGCATGAGATTCAAGGCGTTGACACCCAGGGTTGCGAGCGCCTCCAGCCGTTCCAGGATCCCTCGGAAGGTGCCCGACTCCGAGAAGGTCCCCACATGAATTTCATAGAAAACCGTCTCCTCGAGGGGAATCCCCCCCCACCGGAGGTCCTCCCACACAAATGTCTCATGTCTCACCACTTGAGACGGACCGTGGACCCCTTGCGGCTGGAAGTGAGATGCCGGATCAGGACGTTCCTCGGCCCGGTTCAATCGGTACAGGTAACGAGTCCCGTTCTCGATGCCCTCGATCCGAGCCCGCCAGTATCCCCCTTCCACTTTTTCCATGGCGAAGACTTCCGCCCCGAGAGCTGGGAAGACGAGGTCGACACACTCGAGCAAGGGTCCCCACACGGTGAAATCCGTGGTATCGTTCCCAAGATATCGAGGACCAATATCCAAGCGGATGCCCTCACGGGGAAGCCACGGACCTTCCTCCGGCCCGCGGGCTACGCCTGCTCGAACCTGCCGTCTCATGGAACCTCATTGGTGAGAACCCACACTCCAAAAAAGACAAAAGCCGCTCGATCCAACTCGCGGGCCGGCGGCCGACCATCAACCCTGACGACCTCCGGAAATGACGACATCTCCGGACCCTCGGTTTTTGGTTACCTTGCTTTTCCATCTCTGTCAACCCCCGCCGGATCACTGGAGTGAGCGTCGGTGAATCGGCAGGTCGGAAAAGGGTAGCTCGGGAATTTACCGCCGGCCAAGGCCCGGTTTGTCCTTCGGAGAGCCATGTCGAAAGGTGTGGATTTGAACGAAGGCGGCAATGGTGGTATTCTTTACCACGTACTCTTCATCTACTTCCGAAAGGACATCCATTCATGAAACGGAAAAGACTCTTCCCGGTCGGATATTTCCTGTTGATTTTCGCCGTGGGAACTCACCTGTCGGGCACGATCGACGTCGCTTTTTCCCTGGAGAATCCCCACGTGGTGACCAGGGACGGGGAGGAACTCCTCGTGGGAAAGATTTCGCGGGAAGAGCTGGTCGCAGATAACCTCCTCTTCAGCCTCAACGCGGAAGAATACGCCCCGGCGACAAAGGTTCTCGAAAAAATCCGCAGGGTCGGCGGCAAGACCGACTTTATACTTT
>JAGPLX010000073.1 GCA_018053185.1 Syntrophobacteraceae bacterium | reverse complement strand
ACGGCGGAAATCTCTACATCACAGGACCCGATGTGGGCCTGTCTTTCAACAACCAGGACAACCCGGAACTCTTCGGCCTGGTCAATGACTATTCCCTGGAAGGGTCCAACGTGGACCTGGCAAAGCAGATGGTGGACATGATCATCTACCAGGCGAGCTACAACGCCAACTCCAAGACCATCACGACCAGCAGTCAGATGATTGACACGAGCATCAACATGGTTCGTTAGGCCGGGACTTGATCGGGGCGATTCCGCCGTTGGCCGGCGAATCGCCCCACCAAGGCGGGGCTTCTTTTAAAAGCATTCTCTGGGGAATCTCCCCTTATTTTCCTTACCGTTCGAGTTCTTCGGCGGGTCAAACCCTTGACCTTCCATGGTCCCGCCTCCCTTCATCTAATAATCCCTCACACCCGGCAGGTTCCGTTTCCCTTCCTCTCTCGCGAAACATTCTCATCACTTCGGCTGGTAGGGTTGCGGCCCCGGCGCGGTACCCTTCACGGCACGCCTGCCGGTTGTTCATGGCACATGCTTTGCTTTTTGCAAATAGGGTCCCCGGGGAGTGGGCTTGCTTCCGGGGCAGCGAGGGAAGACACGGTCCGCCCGGCGAATTCCTCGATGAGATTCAACCGGTCGAGCGCCGGGTTATGAGGCAGGGAAAGGAGTGTACGAGGCTATGGCCGCAAAAAAGGGTGCTGCGGAGGAAAGTAAGTCGGAAAAGGGGGAAGCGGCGAAGAAGAGAGGTTCGCCGCTTGTGAAGATCATCCTTCTTGTCGTGATTCTGGGCCTCCTGGGAGGAGGCGGTTTTTTTGCTTATGTGAAGTTTTTCAAGGCCCCCTCCGGCGCAGAAGCGGCAAAAACCCCGAAAGAAGAAAAGACCGTCTGTGAGCTGGAACCATTCCTGGTGAATCTCGCGGATGCCGGCGGCAAGCGTTACCTGAAGGTCAATATCAAGATCGAGGTGAACAATGCCCCCGTGGCGGCGGAATTCAACTCACGCCTTTTCGAAGTGCGGGACGCAATCCTCATGCTCCTCTCGAGCAAGGAATACAACGACATATCCAGTGCGGGAGGGAAGATCACCCTGAAGCGGGAGATCATCTCTCAGCTGAACCGGCTTCTAAGACAGGGACAGGTCCGGGAAGTGTACTTTACGGAATTCATCGTTCAATAGTCAGGGAAGGGTCGCCCATGGAAAAGATCCTTACCCAGGAGGAAGTGGATTCCCTACTTCGGGGTCTCTCCAACGGGGAAATCGAGACCAAGCAGGTCCAGGAGGAAGAACCCGACGGCATACGGCGCTACGATCTCACCAGCCAGGATCGCATCATACGCGGCCGCATGCCGACGCTGGAAATCATCAACGATCGGTTTGCCCGGCTGCATCGAGTGGCACTGTCCGGCTCCCTGCGAAGGGTGGTGGACATCACGGTGAGCCAGACGGAAATGATCAAGTTTGGGGAGTTTGTTCGAACCCTCCCGGTCCCCACCAGCCTGCACGTCTTGAAGATGGAGCCCATGAGGGGTCATGTTCTCCTGGTGGTGGAAAGCCGTCTCATCTTCAACCTGGTGGATTGTTTTTTTGGGGGTACGGGAAGGAGCAACTTCAAGATCGAGGGCAGAGACTACACATCCATCGAACACCGAGTCATCCACAAGGTGGTTCAAGGGGTGCTCAAAGACCTGGATCATGCATGGAAGCCGGTCATCGATATCAGTTTCCAGTTCGTCCGCTCGGAAGTGAACCCACAGTTCGCCACCATTGTACCTCCCACGGACGTGGTGATCGTGGTCCATTTCGAACTGGAGCTGGAACGAATGATCGGCAAGATGATCCTGTGTCTTCCCTATTCGACCATCGAGCCGATCCGTGCAAAACTTTACGCCAGTTACCAGAGCGACCAGCTGGAAGTGGATGCGGGTTGGATTGAACGGTTCAAGAAGCGTTTGTACGAAGTAGAAGTGGGAGTCCATGCCGAGCTCGGAAAGACCAGAATAAGGGGCCGGGAAATCCTGCAGCTGGAAGTGGGGGACATCCTCATGCTGGACCAGGATGTGGACGAACCCCTGGTAGTGCGCGTGGGTGGAGTCCCCAAGTTCAAGGCCTTCCCGGGGACTTCCAAGGGCAATATGGCATTTCGGGTGGCGGACTCCATTACGCCCCCGGTTTCATAGAAACAATCCAGGAGCAAGGTATGGCCCCAAAAGCGCATGATGAAATGAATCCCCTCGACGCTTCCGTACTCACAACGGAGAAGGAAGCCGCCCGGTTTCCGGCCTTTGAGTCGGAATCCGCGAGAAAAACCGCCATGAGAGATATTGAATTTCTTCTGGACATCCCTCTCGAGATCTCGGTGGAACTGGGCCGGACAACCTTGATCATCAATGACCTCCTCCAGCTGGGCCAGGGATCCGTGATCGAATTGAACAAGCTTGCGGGAGAACCTCTCGAGATCCTCGTGAACAATCGACTCATTGCCCGGGGGGAGGCGGTGGTGATCAACGAAAAATTCGGAGTTCGCATCACCGACATCGTGAGCCCCATCGAGCGGATTCAGCAATTGGGATAGATGCCGAAGGGAATCGTGACGACAATGGGAGAAAGGAGGATGGCCCTCGAGGGACAAGACACCCGCCGGGCCGGACCCTTTCCCACCGGGGCAGGTGCAGGGACCATGGAGAACATGCTGGATTTTGGCGCTCAGGCGGTCCGGGTGGCCGTCAGCCTGGGAATTGTGCTGTCGGTCCTCGGGGCTGCGGTCTATGGGATTCGAATCCTTGGGAGAAAGGTGCGCAGGTCCAATCCCGATCCATGGATCCACATCCAGGCCCAGCATCCCCTGGGACTCAAACACAACCTGCTTCTGGTGCGGGTTCAGGAGCAGTTTTTTCTCCTGGGGCTTTCTCCCCAGGGGATTCATTTTCTGACCTCCGTTCAGGGGGGCTCCAAGGGACCCGGCCGTTCGGCTGCGGACGGAGCGGAAGGTTCATGAGTCCGGGAGAAGGCTGCTCGATGCCCTCGGAGAACAAAAGAGTGCGGCGAGGCAATCATCGGATCCCATGGGGGAAGGTTCTCCTGCTGGTCCTTGCCGTGCTCGTGGTGCAGTCCCTGGCTTGGTGCTGGGCGGCCGAGGTACGGCTGCCCGGCCTCCGCGTGGACCTGGGCGATGCCGACGTTCCCCGCCAGCTATCCGGAATCATTACGGTTGTGCTGCTCTTGACCGTGGTATCCCTGGCCCCCGCCATCCTCATCATGACTACCTCCTTCACCCGGTTTGCGGTTGTCTTCTCGTTTCTCCGCCATGCCCTGGGGACCCAGGGATCTCCACCCAATCAGGTGATCATCGGGTTGTCCCTCTTTCTCACCTTTTTCATCATGCAGCCCGTATGGCAAAAGATCCATCAAGATGCCATCACACCATATCAAAAGCGGGAGATCTCCGGGGACGAATTTCTCAAGCGGGGGTTGAAGCCTCTTCAGGACTTCATGCTGAAACAAACGCGCAAGCAGGACCTCGGCCTCTTCGTTTCCCTTTCCCAGCAGGAAAAACCGTTGAACGCCGAAAGCCTTCCCATCACGACCGTTATTCCGGCCTTCGTCATTAGTGAGCTCAAGACGGCGTTTCAGATCGGTTTTCTCCTGTACCTCCCCTTCCTGATCCTGGACATGGTGATTGCCAGCATCCTTCTGTCCATGGGCATGATGATGCTGCCCCCCATCATGATATCTCTCCCGTTCAAACTGATGCTTTTTGTGCTCGTAGACGGCTGGAACCTGATGATCGGTTCCCTGGTGAAAAGCTTCCACTAGGTCGAAGAAGCCCATGACGACTGAAGCCGTACTCGGCATCGCCCGCCAGGCCCTCGAGACCATGCTCATGGTGAGCCTGCCCGTCCTGTTGCTGAGCCTCACCGTTGGGCTGATGATCAGTATCTTTCAGGCAGTGACCCAAATCCAGGAAATGACCATCACCTTCGTGCCCAAGATCGTGATCACTTTCCTGTCCCTGTTGTTTTTAGGGGCCTGGATGATCGAGAAGATCACGGACTTCACGAGGGAGGTCATCCAGTTGATTCCCCAGTGGATCCATTGAATTCCACCCCTCTGGACGAGCACGTTTCTCACGGGATGGAACCATGCTGACCCTGTCCATTCCCTCGACGGAGATCCGAATCCTTCTAGCCATCGTTTTTCGGCTGAGCGTCGTGTTCGCGATGCTTCCCTTCTTCGGCGGGGTCCAAGTCCCGAGAATCATCAAGATGTGCATGGTCCTATGTGTTTCGGCCATGGTCTATCTTATCCCTCATCCCGCGTTGAAGCCCTTGAGCTTCGATCCCGTCGACCTGGTTCAAACTGTCGTGGGGGAATTCCTTTTCGGGGTCATTCTCGGGGTGACCATGTCGATTGTGTTCGGGGCCTTCCAGTGTGGGGCGGAGTTGATCAGTTTTCAGATGGGGTTTGGATTCGCCCAGGCGGTGGATCCTCAGAGCGGTGCCCAGATGCCCCTGGTGAGCGGCTGGTTCCAGGTGGTTGCCATGTTGATCCTGCTCAGCGTCAACGGTCATCATCTCATTCTCAAGGCCCTTGTGGAGAGTTTTTCCCTGGTTCCCGTGGGTGGCTTGGTTCTTGGGACGGCGACCTTCGGACATCTTTCGGTGCTCTCGGCGCACATGTTCGTTCTCGGCATCCAAATCGCGGCTCCGGTGGCGGTCTCCGTCCTGTTGGCCCACATGGGGCTTGGACTGATCAATAAGTTTGCCCCCCAGATCAACATCCTGGTGGCCAGCTTTCCCATCACGATCCTGGTGGGATTCCTCATGTTGGCGGTATCGAGCTCCATTTGGGGAAGTGTCATGCGGGATTCTCTGCTGAGGTTTTCCTCGATGCTGGAGACGTTTTTCCGATGAGGCATGAATTCCTCTGCCCGGAGGCCGGCGTGAGCGTCGGACAAAAGATTGACTCGGGTCGGCGTTTTTTGACGATGTAGGAAAGAGGTATGGCCGGCTCTCAGGAAAAGACCGAGAAGCCCAGTGGCAAGAAGCTGGGGGAGGCGCGGAGCAAGGGAAGGGTCCCCAAGAGCGTCGAGCTCAATCAGCTGGCGGTCTTGGGCATTGGTGGGGTGGTTCTCCTGTTCAGCGCTCCCGCCATCCTCGACCGTTTCCAACAAATGGTGCAGGGCCTTTGGAGTGTGGGCTTCCGACCATCGTGGAACGACCCGCTGGATGCGGCTCTTTTCACTCAAGCGGCCACTAGCTTTTTCGTGATGATCGCTCCCGTGGTCGGCACCTGCTTCCTGGTGGCGGTCTTGATCAACCTTTTGCAGCTGAAGGGTTTGATCCTGGCGTTCAGCGCCATCAAGCCGAATCTCTCCAAACTCAATCCCCTGGCCGGGTTTCAAAGGTTCGTTTCCCTTCGTTCTTTCCTCGAGCTGGCCAAGTCCTGCATCAAATTGTTCATCATCGGGTACCTCATCTACGGTGCCCTGAGCTCGGAGTATGAGCGGTTGGCAACCGTGATCTACCAGGAAGTGGGCGAAATCCTGGCGGTCTTCGGGAGCCTGGCGTGGAAGATCTTCGTGCGGGTGTGCGGGGTCATGCTGGTCCTGAGTGTTTTGGATTTCGGATATCAAAGATGGCAGTACATGCGTGATCTCCGTATGACCAAGCAGGAAGTCAAGGAGGAAAGCAAGCAGTCCGAGGGGAATCCCCAGATCAAAGGTCGGATTCGATCCATACAGCGGAATCTGGCTCGTCAGCGAATGATGTCGGCCGTTCCCAAAGCCAGTGTGGTCATCACCAACCCCACCCACTATGCCGTGGCACTCCTCTACGAGTCGGAAATGGAGGCCCCCCGGGTCGTCGCCAAGGGATTGGACCACCTGGCCAGGCAAATCATCAAGATAGCCCGACATCACGGAGTGCCCGTCGTCCAGAATCCTCCATTGGCACGTGCTTTGTATCAGCAGGTTAAACTCGAGGCAACCATCCCGGTGAACTTGTACAAGGCCGTGGCCAGAGTTCTCGCCTACATCTACCAGAGAAGGAAACCAAGGAACGGTTAGGAGCACGATGGCGGCAGCGACGGAAGCGTCAAATCCCATACTCCGAAGGCTAGGATCCATCTCCGACAGTGATGCCGTCATGGGCATCGGAATTGTGGTCATCTTGTCCGTAATGCTTCTGCCCATGCCCGCACCAATGCTGGACGTCTTTCTCGCCGCCAACCTGGGAGTGGCTCTGACCATCATCCTGACCACGGTCTATGTGGTCAAGGCAGTCGATTTCACCATTTTCCCCTCCCTGCTTCTCGTCACCACACTCTTTCGGCTTTCCCTCGCCGTGGCCAGCACGCGGCTGGTGCTTCTCCACGGCCACGAGGGAACCACGGCGGCGGGGAAGATCATCCATGCCTTCGGCAGCTTCGTGGTAGGCGGCAACTACGTCGTGGGGCTGGTCATGTTCATTCTTCTGGTCATCGTGAACTTCATGGTCATCACCAAGGGAACGGAAAGGATTTCGGAGGTGGCGGCCCGGTTCACCCTGGATGCGATGCCTGGGAAACAGATGAGCATCGATGCCGATTTGAACACGGGGATTATCACGGACCTCGAGGCCCGGAGGCGCAGGGAGATGATCGCCCGGGAGGCCGAGTTTTACGGAGCCATGGACGGTGCCAGCAAGTTCGTTCGAGGAGATGCCATCGCGGGCATTCTCATCGTCATCATCAACATCCTTGGCGGATTGGCCATCGGGGTACTTCAGAACGGTATGAACGTGGTCAGCGCCATGATGAACTATACCCTTCTCACGGTAGGGGATGGGCTGGTGACCCAGATTCCTGCTTTGATCATTTCGACCTCCGCAGGCATTCTTGTGAGTAAGGCCGCTTCCGATTCCGGGATGGGCACGACCTTCAGCAACGTCTTTCGCATGCAGCCCAGGCCGCTGGGCCTCACGGGAGGCATGCTCTTCTTCCTCGGGATCCTGCCGGGATTCCCTGCCCTGCCCCTGTTCGGTGTGGGCGGGCTCCTGGCCGCCGTTGCCTTTCTCCTGACCAAGAAAGCTGCACCGTCGGAGGTGGATCGAGAGGAAGCCGCCCCTGAGGGGGATCGCCTGGAAGAAGTCACAAAGCTGCCGCCCTTGCCGGATGTCCTCGAACTGGAGGTCGGATACGGGCTGATTCCGCTCGTGGACGAATCCCAGGCAGGGGACCTCCTGTCCCGTATCAAGGCCATTCGCCACCAGTTGGCTCTCGAATACGGCATCATCGTTCCGGCACTTCACATTCGGGACAACCTCCAATTGAAGCCGGCGGAATATCGTCTCCTCTTGCGCGGCAACGCGGTGGCCCGGGGTGAGCTGGTTCTGGGGCACTCCCTTGCCCTGAGCCCGGGCGATCCGAAGGAAGTCGTGGAAGGTATTCCCACCAAGGATCCCGCCTTTGGATTGCCGGCCCTGTGGATTCCGGAGAACAAAAACGAAAAGGCCATTCGAGCGGGTTACACGGTGATCGACATCTCGACGGTTCTGGCCACCCATCTTACCGAGCTGTTCAAGAAATACGCCGATGAGCTGCTGGACCGCCAGACCGTACAACAGCTCATCGACCATTTGGCCGAATCCCAGCCCAAGCTGGTGGAAGAGCTGATTCCCAACCCCTTGACGATAGGAACGATTCAGAAAGTCCTCCAAAATCTCATCCACGAGCAGGTGTCCATTCGGGACCTCCAGACGATTTGTGAAGCTTTGGCGGATCACGCCGCCATCTCGAGGGACCCCGACATTCTGACGGAATATGTGCGGCAGGCATTGGCCCGTACCATCACGAAACCCTACATGGACGACAATGGGAGGATTCACATCCTCACCCTGGATCAGGCTCTCGAGGATCAGCTCATCCGCAGTGTCCAAAAATCGGACCAGGGATCCTTTCTGGCTCTCGAACCCGCCTTTCTCCATCAACTCATCCAGAGTGTGGGAGGAGAAACCCGGAAAATGGCGGGGAAAGGGCATCATCCCGTAATCCTGTGCTCTCCGATGGTTCGCCGCCACCTGAAAAAATTGCTGGACCGATTCATGCCGGAGGTTGCGGTGATCAGCCATAGTGAGCTGGGTCAGACTCTCGAGATCCAGTCGGCTGGAGTGATTCGCATCGATTCGGGGGCATGAGAAAGGGGGGGCTGAAGATGCCCGGAACCCCGCGCATTTGGGAAATCAAAGGGATCGACCATGCAGGTTAAAACGTTTCGCGCCCCGACCATTGCTCAGGCTCTCGATCAGGTAAAAAAAGAATTGGGTCAGGATGCCATCATCCTCAGCAACCGCAAAGTAGCCCTGTCCTCCGAGGAATCCGTGGTAGAGGTCATGGTAGCCGTGGAGCAGGGCGAGACGGCGCCGGAGGTTCGCGACGAGGCGGTGCAAAATGGGATCGAAGAGATCAAGGGACTCTTGTCTCTCCTGATTTCCTCGAAAGAAATCTTTGCCCGGCTTCAACTGGAACAGCCGGTGACCGAGCTGTATCACAGCCTGCTCACTCGCGGGCTGGACGAAAAGCAGACCTTCATTCTCCTGAGAAAGGCACTCGATGAGGTGAAAGGGGAGCCGCCCGAGAAAAAGCGGATCGCCGATGCATTTCGCAATCAGCTGGCTGAAAAGATTCGAATTTGCAGGCCCTTTGGGAGCAGTTTCCAAAACACCGGCGGGCCTCATGTCTATGCCTTTGTGGGACCCACGGGGGTGGGCAAAACGACCACCCTGGCAAAGCTGGCCGCTCATCTGAAAATCAGGCGCGGACTCGATCCGGCCGTCATCTCTCTGGATACGTACCGGATTGGGGCGCTGGACCAGTTGAGAACCTACGCCAACATCCTGACGGTTCCCTTCGTGGTGGCCCAATCGAGGGAGGAGTTTCGCCGGGCGGTGGAACACCTGCGCCGCCATCCAATCCTGCTGGTGGACAGCACGGGGAAGAACTTCCTCAAGAGAGAACATGTCAGCGATCTCGTAAAGATTTTTGGAGGGATGACGAACATTCATCCCTTCCTGGTGTTGAATGCAACGGCCAAGGATGCGGACCTGAAGCAGACGATCCTGCATTTCCGCCCCCTGGACCCCCACAGTTTGATTTTCACGAAACTGGACGAAACCCTGAGCCATGGGTGCATTGTCAATCAGCTTCTCCGTTTTCCCTACGGCGTATCGTACCTGGGGATCGGTCAACGGGTTCCGGAGGACATCGAGCTGGCCACCCACAAGCGGCTTCTTTCACTTCTCGTCCCCTCGGAAAATGGCTCGGCAGGAAAGGAGTAGCATGGACCAAGCAGCAGGTTTGCGTGAAAAGAAGAACGGATACATTGCCTGGAGCAGAAC
>JAGPLX010000072.1 GCA_018053185.1 Syntrophobacteraceae bacterium | reverse complement strand
CCGGAAAAAGCAGCAACGAAAAGGGACTACTGTCCGGAATACCTCTATTGCGCAAGGGACGGTCCCAACATCAGATTCCATTGGACGACCAGGAATTCAAGGACTTCTAACGTAGATCGCAAAGGAGCCGCTTCAAAGCGAATCCCCCGGCGAATCCCTTTCGGACCCGGGGGATTCGCCGTATGCTTCCTCGTTCTCCCTGGCTCCCGACCTGTCAAAAAGCCTGTCTTCCTACAAAACGATCACGGTATCGGGCCTGCCTGGTCCGTGGAGAAACTTGACGGGCGCCGCAGCTACCGACCGAAGGGTTGGTTCCGACGAATCATTGATTCAACCCGTGCAGGGTAATCTCGTCCACCGAAAACCCCGGGGATCCCCAAGGGGTTCCAGGACCGGGCTTCTCCAGCCACGGCAAATATGATATCGGATGAGTACCCGCCACCGTCCGGGCAAAGAGTTCGTCTTGGAGAAAGAGACTTTCCCCGGATGATCGTCCTGCCTGGTTGCCGGGAACGGTCATCTTTCATCGGCAGTTCAATCGACACGAGCGTTTGCTTGGTTGATTTTTTGGGTTTTCGTATTTATATGACCGGAACAGGCTTTGCCTCTTTTCGCCCCAAGGCCATGCCCTGGTGGATGAAAAGCGGTACCAAAACAGGGTTTGGGAAAGACGCCCTGAACGAAGCGGCCTGGAGGAGCCTGATCAGGTCTTTCAAAGAAGGAAGTTGTTCGGGTTTTTCACCAGTCCCACGGATCGATGGACGAAAGGAGCGATCCGAGAACAAACCAAACGGGTGAAAACACGGCGGATCAGCACATGAGCCACCCCCACGGATTCAGGCAATCCACCCAACAGGAACACTCGAGTGTCAATCGTGCGGAGGGGAACGTTTTTCTACCCTCAAAAAGAAAGGAAGCGAAGAGACGAATGGTTACGGTATCGGAGAACGCAGAAAACGCATTGAGAGATTACTTTAAGGGAAAAAACCCCCGGCCCATCCGGATTTTCCTTCAGCCCGGAGGCTGAGGAGGACCTTCGCTATCCTTGGCTCTGGATGAGCCGAGAGACATGGATGAGGTCGAGATTATCAACGAGTTCACATGGGTGATGGAGAAATCCCTGAGGCAGCAAACGGGCGGGGTAATGGTGGACTTCGTCCATTACGGGATGGGATCCTCCTTTCTCGTTACTTCGGAAATTCCCGTGAGCAAATCCAATACGAGCTGCGGCACCTGCTGCAGCCATTGAAACCCTCTGCCATATCGATCTATCGGACCGTCAAGGGGGGCGTCCAAGCCCCCCTCTTCTTCTTAACCGGATCCCCCCCGCCCCTGAGCCAACAGCCGGGTTATGTTGAAAGGTTTCCACTGTGTGTCGGTGAACAATCCTGTGCTGTCGGCCGGAACGCTCGCCCATCATGGGAAAGGGCCGTTCAGTGGCTGAGGATCTTGCACTTCCCCTCCTCTCCTCCCACGCCGACCAAGCCTCCTGTCCAGGGGCCGGCTTCAACCTACCTCATTCCCAAACCCAGCCCCCCGGGTGCCTGCTGAAGGGAGAGCCCATTTCTCCCGGGGAAAGATCAATCGTCGTCCTGGATGAAAACCTTGGCATGAGCCGGGCTGCCTACCTTATAAGAATCATCGGATTTGATCCTCGCGATAACGGTCTCCCTCTTCTCCCTCCTCTGATCGTTGACAGGGATGACCACCACCTTGACGGACCTCTTCCCTTTGGGGATCGATGCGGTGCCCGGGAGGGCGAGATAGTCCTTGCCGGGCCTGGCGGTGCCCGAAAGGGAGTACTTCACCGTCAGGGCTTGAGAGGTGCTGCCGGTACGGGTGAAGATGAATTTCCCCTTGTCCCTGCCGGGCTCCGAGGCCTGAGAATCCCCGGCGGTAACCGTCACGGTAGGGGGTATCTTCCGATATGTGGCCGAAAGGCTCTTGGTAGCCCCCGGCGTGATGGTAGTGGTTCTCTCCGAAGGAGTCCTCCAGTCCGAGATGCTGCGGAAGGTTACCGTGTGTTGTCCAGCCGTCAGGTTTGAGACCGTCGCTCCGCTTTTCCGCCAGGAACCGCCGTCCACCTTCCATCGGGCGCCTGCCGAAACTGCCGCATCCGGGGTCAGGGTTACCTGAAGGGACCCGGTCTGCATGTCCGCACCATAAGAAACTTCGACGTCATCCAGGTAAACAGCCGCTCCGTCCATACCCACATATCGGAACCCGATCCGTATAGGGCTTCCCGGGTTTTGCCGGAGATAGGTCGTCAGGTCGAAGGTTGTTTTGGCATAGACCCACTTCTTGATCCAGCTGTCGTCACATTTTCCCAGCAAGACATCATCCCCGGATCCTCCGTCCCAATCGCCGAAAATCAACCAAACTTCCACATCGTAGTTGTCGTGATCTTGGACTCCCCAATAAAGACTGCCTGCAGACCAGAAGCTGAGGGTTGCTGAAGTCATGGCCGGCAGGATGGGCGTCATGAGAAGCTCGTCCTGCGCCTCCTGTAGTTCGTCGTAAAAGACGACGACGTTTTTGGTTCCCGTGCGGGGGTTCTCCGTGGAAGACTGCCAGGTTGCGCGTGGGTTGGTTTGCACCAGGTTCCAATCCGTCGGGGGGAAGAGGCCGCCCTCGAAACCTTCCCTCCAGGACCAGCCCACCCTCCCGGAGATGGCGGCACCGGCGGAGGTATACCCCGGCTTGGCTGCGTTCAGAGTGATGACCACGGGGTCCTGGGCGGTCAGGGGGGTCCAGTTGTTGGCGTAGACCCCGTCGTCGGCAGCCCCGTCGTTGTGACCGCCGTCATCGTAGAGAGTGATGCCGGAGTCGCCGTTGCTGAAGCTCGCGGTCACCTGGGCCCCGGCAATCACCCCTCCGCACTCATTGCTCACGTGTGCCTTGACCAACACAGGGGATCCAGGCGGAACCGAGAAGTTCGCCGAGGGGGATTGTCCCTGGACCACCAGCTTCGTGTCGTCGCAGTCAAAAACCAGGTAGGCCGCCTCACAGCTCACGGCGGCAGAGGTGTATTTGATGCGCATGTAGCCGTTTTCCCCCCAGCTTTCCCCCCAGCTGTTCCGAAGGATCCAGTAGCCGTTACCTCCGTTGTCGTCCCATCCTACCAGGCTGACGGCATGGTTGGTGGGGGTGTAATAACAGGGATCGGCTCCGCACGAGGTATTGGTGTTTTCGAAAATTCCTCCGCTGTAGGCTTCGAAGGCGGAGTCCACGTAAACTGCGACGTCCAGCGGGCCGTAGGTCATGAGGGCGGTCTTCATGGCCTCGATATCCCCACAGGGGATTCGATACCAGCCCTGGAAGATCAGGGCCGGATCGGACCAGTGGGCGCAGGACCCCGGATCTTCAGAGGTGTAAGGAAAGTCGGTTTCATGGATGATTCCTTCGCGAGTCAGGGCTTCGAGTTCATAGTAGTCATAGTCGGCACCATCGCACCCGCCGAAGTGTTCGGAATACGGCCCGTACGTCCCCAGGCACCACGCAATGAAGGATTCCGAAAAGTCCGCGGCGTTGGCATCGTAGTTGCCGGTGACCCGGTTGTAGGTACCTTCCGCCGCCGCGGCTGCAGCAAAGGCGTAACAGGCACCGCAGTCTTCCTGGTTCCGAATGGGGCCGATGTAGGAATGCCCGTTGTAGTTTCTCCAGTCAAAGGACGACGGCAGTGCCCGTCGGGCAAGGTGTTTGGCGAGTGGACCCATGACTTTTTCGGGTGCCGCTCTCGGGACCCTGGAGGGACGTCTCGAGAAAAAACGCTGCTTTCGTTCGGGGGACATGTTGAAGACCCAGTTGTGATCCACGGTGAACTTGTAGCCGTTGTGGCGGATCTTGGCCCTCAGGTCCTGGAGGGTATCGGTGGATTTGAATTCCTGGAGGGTCCCGAGGCTCTTCATCTCCCCAAAGGAGTAGGTCCACAACAGGGGAAGGCAGAGAAGGCCGAGGATTGTCAACGAAAACCACGCCCACCACCTGCCGTGCCGGTGCATCATATGACCTCCTTGTGAAATGTCGCATCCCGGATCGGTTGGAACAGCACCGGCTTCCACAGTTCCGGGAAAAAATTTGAGCTCCGGCGGAATGGAGACGGCTCCTTCCGCAAACCGCTCGATTCGGAAGATTCATCCCGGGGCTCATTATAGGGGCCTATCTTCACAACATCCAGGATTCATTGAAAGGAAGAGTCCGGGACACTTCCCCCATGAAGCGAAGCCGGCAGAGTCCTGTCGCCTCCTCCCAAAGCTTGTTCCGAATTCCACAGCCCCTATCCGGCCGCCTTCTCCATGTTTTGAACCGGCCCGGCATTCGACCTCTTCGTGAAAAGGATTGACTCCCGAAAGATCGGATGATCATCGGCCGTCCTGCTTTCATCCTTAAACAGTCCCTCGATACCCGCCCTCGATACCCGATCTCCTCCTCCTTTTCCCTGAAATTTTGCCGAAAAGGGACACCGAACAGAGAGAAACGGAGGGAAGGGCGCACCCGGGAGTCTTTCGGGCTCCCGGGTGGATGGAGTTTGTGGAAATCACAAAGAGGGTGGTGTTGGTGCGGGGAGGAGGGGCTCCCCCAAAAAAAAATCCCCGGAGCCGTAGCCCCAAGGATTGCACCCGAGTTTGCTTGATCCTTTTCGGGAAGTCCGGCTGTTCCACGCGCCGTCATCCCAATTCCATCAGGCAGGTCTTCTGGCTCACGGATCGCCCTACTCTCCTCGCCTTCCCATCCTGTTCACCCAGGACAGTGGCCGCCGAGGATTTCGTCCCCGTCTACAGCGGCGGGACCGCTCCCGATTCTCACGGGATTCCCTATCAAGCCCGTAGGCACCTGATGTTCATACACTTACATGTTATTGCACCTTTAGCTCGAAAGAACGATCGTTGTCAAGAAAGAATCCACGGGAATCCTCCCTGCCGCCCGAGCCGCATCCGGAATAACCACGGAAAGGGTGTCCCGGCTCTCCCTCGGATTTGGCCTCGATCTGGTCATTCATGTCAAGGGGGCCTCGGCCTCGGTTTGCCTGACATCCAACCTTTCGACCCTCTCCATCATCTCCTTGCTTTCCTTGAGGTTGGGATTGAAGACCAGAGCTTTCTGAAAGTATCTTTTCGCCTTGGTGTAGTCCTTTTTGGCCATCTGCAGAACACCCAGGTTGTGATATATGCCCGAGTGCCTGGGATAGGTATTGAGGGCGGTCATGTAGCAACGTTCCGCTTCTTCAAACTTTCCTTGTTGCCTCAAGGCGATACCCAGTTGATTATAGGTTTCCACGTCCGCAGATCGAGAATTCAGAGTCATCCTGAAAAGGCTTTCGGCTTCCTGGTACAATCCTCCTTCCAGGAACAGCTGGGATGCCTTGCGAACAATCTCGTCTTTTTCGTCCCGGCTGCATCGTTTGAGGAGGTTTTCCAGGTGCCGTTTCCCTTCTTCATGCCGGCCGCTCTTGAGAAGCAGTTCACCGAGGATCAACGTGCGTTTGCTGTCCGTCGGGCTGATCTCCTCGATGTGGATCAGTGCTTCGATGACCTTTTCGGTATTTCCTAATTGTTGGTGGACTGAAACGTAATTCTTGTATGCCGCAAGGTAGATGTTGCTGATCTCCATGGCCTTCTCAAACTGGGCGGCAGCTTTGTCCGGTTCCCCCGCCTTGAGAAAGCATTCCCCCTTTAAGTTGAACCACTTGGCCAGGGAAAACCGGTTTTCCTTCTCCCAGGATTCTATGATGGCCAATGCTTCATGGATGGCGTCACTGTGTTTCAGGATCTCGGCCTTGCGATAGTGTAGCTCCTCATCGCTCCGGGCTCTGTTCAAAACCACGTTCACCCGTTGTTCCAACAGCTCGGAAGAAAAAGGCTTTACAAGGAAATCATTGGCCCCGTATTCCCCCAAAGCCATGGCAATGGTAGATTCCTGCGGAGCCGCGGAGATCATGATAAAAGGCACAAACCGGAACTGTGGATGTTCCCGGCAGCGTTTGAGCAGTTCCATCCCGCCCATGGCCGGCATGTGCACGTTGCAGACGACCAGGTCGAACACGTCGGCCTGGTCGTTCCACAAGTCCTGGATCTTTTCCCAGCCTATTTCCCCATCCGCCGCCTCTTCCACGAACTCGAATCGTTTTGTCTTCTCGAGCATCTCGCGGACCATGATCCGCATCTGGCTATGATCTTCCACCACCAGAGCTCGCATGATCGAGGTCACTCCTGTGCGCATATCGATTAAGGTGCGGGCAACTCGTGCAACGATCCACCGAGTTGGAGTTTCGAACCATCCCTTGTATGGAGCTCACAGGGATCGGAGCAGCTTCGGGAGCATTTCGCCCGGTATATTCGTCTCCTTGCGGAGGGAATCTCAATGGGACTCGGCCCTGCGAAATACCCGTTTCACCTGGACGTTACTGACCAGAGCCGTGTATTCTTTTCCCTGTTCGAAATCTACTCGAATGGTGTTGCGATCGATTTCCATGTAGCGGGAAAGCACTGTCAGGATATCGTTCTTGAGTGCGTCCAAGACCTCCGGTGCCAGGTCCAACCGATCATGCATGAGAACCACTTGCATACGTTTTCGAGCCGTCTGACCGCTCGCTTTCTCCCCAAAGAATCGCCGGATTGCCCTAAGCATGAAAAATATCCTCCTTCTCAACTCCAAATGAACCGCCGTACCCGGTCCATGAAGCCGTTTCCACGGTCGTCGTCAAAGGGAACATCCTGGCCGTCCAGGCGGGCGGCAATGTGCTGCAGGGCCTTGCCCGCCTTGCTCCCCCGCTCGTGGACTAGGGGAATCCCACGGTTGGTGGAAATCACCACATCCTCGCTTTCCGGAATGACGCCCAAAAGTGGGACGGACAGGAGGGAGATGATATCCGCCGTGGACATCATGTCGCCCTTTTTCACCATGCGGTGATTCAAGCGGTTGATGATGAGATGGATGTCTTTGAGGAGGTTTGCTTCCAGCAGTCCGATGACGCGGTCTGCATCTCTTATGGCGGAGACTTCCGGTGTTGTGACGATGAGGGCTTTCTGTGCCCCGGCGATGGCATTCCGAAAACCCTGCTCGATCCCCGCAGGACAATCGATGAGAACGAAATCGAATTCCTCCGCCAGTTCCCGGCAAAGGTCCCTCATCTGGTCCGGAGTGACCGCGTCCTTGTCCCGTGTCTGGGCAGCGGGGATCAGGTACAGGTTGCTGAGTTTGCGATCACGGATCATCGCCTGTTGTTTGCGGCATTTGCCCTCGATCACATCCACCAGGTTGTAGACAATCCGATTTTCGACGCCCATAACCACATCCAGGTTCCTCAAGCCGATGTCCGCATCGATGAGCACGACACTGTGTTTCTTTTGAGCCAATGCGGCGCCGATATTGGCAACCGTGGTGGTCTTTCCGACCCCACCCTTGCCTGAAGTGACGACTAAAGTGATTCCGGCCATAGGTCTAACCGTCCCTCGATGTTTGATGGTTGTCTGTCCGATTCCCCCTCATCCGTTGCCGTGGGGGTCCGGGTTTTCGTTTGGGGAAGCGAGCGGGCCCGATCTACCTTCACAGGGTGATCACCTCGATCAGGTCCCCCTGGATTTCCGCGATTTCGTAACGTTTGGGGATGGGCTTGGTCCCTCCCTTGGGAGGGAGTGCCACCAGGTCTGCAATGCGAATCTGACTGGGTTCAATGCTCAGGGCCCAGATTTTTGCCCCGCGATTTCCGGCTGCCCCTGCATGAGCGATTCCTCGAAGATTGCCGAAGACGATGACGTCTCCTACAGCAAGCACCTCCGCCCCCGGGTTCACATCCCCCAGAATGATGCAATCGGAACCGGATTCAATGCGGGTTCCCGACCTGCATGTGCTGCGAACGATCGTGGGAACCGGTTCCGGAACCACCGTCGGGGCGGACCTGGGCGTGGGAACAGAGCGATGGTGGTTGCGGTTCGGGAAAAGGGAACATCCATCCGCCAAAAGAACCTCGGTGATGGCTGCTCCGGCCTTCTCTTGAAGCAAGGAACGCAAGGAGATGATCTCATCGGTTCGAAGGGGTTTTTCCCTCAAGTCCAGGATCATGGCGGTACGGTGAAAAAAATCCCTGGATTCCTCGAGACGTTCTGCCGTGAATCGGTAAATGGACTCGAAGGTCGCATCGGAATGGGGAATGAGGATAAGGCCGTCTTTCCTGGCCTTGATCTGAATCGGCAACGGTTCGTTGGAACTCATGCTCGCTCATACTCGTTCGGTGTCTGGGGCAGTAGCAGTCTTGGGTCGGGCGGGGTTCCGATCACGGGTGGGAGATGCCCTCCTTTTTACTTCCATCCCGGGCACTCTACTTCACTTCCCATCAGGGAGCAAGAGCATTTGCCGAAACTCCGACCAGCCCTCGATCCTGTGAAATCCCACTGCTTCGGGTACCCGGTTCCAGGGCTGATCGAAAAGGAGAGGTTGAATCCCCTGAGATGCCAGAAGCCAGCAGGTTTCCAGCCGGTCCTCGAGGAAATATCTCACACCGAGGTCCCTCAAGATGTGAAGCTTGGCTTCGGGCGATCCCGTGGCGGTGACCTGGATATGCCTGGAATCCACCTCGGGCAGGAGTTGAACGAGCCATTCCATGACGGACTCGGGCCAGATACGTGCCGTGACGAACCGGAGCGGTGCCACCAGGGAAATCTCCGTGAGCACCTCGCGAGCCCCCGGCATGGGCGGAGTCTGGAGCGTATGGTGATCATCCAGGGTAAGGCAGATGAGATCCGAGATGATTTCCCGGTCCAGGTCCAGGCACTCGTACAGGTCATAAGTGTGAAGGTCCGACTTGTGCAGATGGGACAGGTTATATCGCTCCCCGGCCAATCGAACGAAGACCGCCATGGTGTCCGCAACGACACCGTCGATATCGAAAGCAAGTTCATGGGGCGGAATCAGGCCGGTGAATTCCCGATTCTCATCACCTGGGCGAGATGCTTCCCTTGTGGTCATGCCGTTTATCATACCAACCATACCAATCGCTTTTCGTCCGGACGGGCTCCCCTGGTGCGAAACCGTTTCGGAGCGGTAGGTGTGAGGTTCGGGGCCTCGAACTCTATTCCGTGATGCACGCCTGGGCCGGTTCATCGAACCGGAACGTGATCTCGTGAATGCCCTCTTCGAAGTGACTGTGAATACAGTACCCCACTTTGTGAAAGACGGCCAACATGGAACGATTTGACGCGAGCACATAGGCCATGAATCCGCTGATCCCCTTGCTCTTGGCGATCTCACACAGGTAGTGCAGCAGGAAGGTGCCGATCCCCCTGCGTTGCCATTCGGCCCGCACGGCGAAGTCCACCTCCGCCATATTGGTTTTCTGGTCCAGGATGTAGCGCCCCAATGCCAGAACGGTCTCGTTGCCGATGTCTCCGGTGACTCCCACAATGGCCATCTCGTGCTCGTAGTCGATATTGCACATTCCCTGGGTGTTTCGGTGAGGAAAAACTTTCATAGCTGAAAGAAACCGATAATAAATGTCCTGGTCCGGCAAAGCGTAGAAGAATTCTTGAATGGCCCGTTCGTCCGTCGGCTTGATGGGCCGAAAGAAAATCTTCACGTTTCCGGGAAAGATCTGGTGGGTCTCCCATTGGCCTGGGTACAGGGGTTCGTAAATGGGAGGAAGAATTTGATCCTGGTACACATAGCGAAGGTGCTTTGCCTCGGCCAGAAGTCGTTCACGGAACTTGGGATGAGCGATGTTGATGAGGGCCAACGCCCTCTCGCGAATGGTCTT
>JAGPLX010000071.1 GCA_018053185.1 Syntrophobacteraceae bacterium | reverse complement strand
GGTCCGCTTCGGACGCTTTCAACCAGGAGAGCTGCGGCATCCATCAATACTACCTGGGAGAAATGGGCAGGACATTTGAAGTTCGCAGTTTTCCCATCAAGACGCGGTACGGGGTTGGAAAGCTCGGCAAATTCAAGGACATCACCCGCACAAAGATGCTCAAGCGCAAAGTGAGGCATCTCGCCGTTCGCCATCAGGCAATCCTGGATGCGGCCAACCTGGCCGATATCGGGATCTTCCGACTGGAAACCCATGAGGGCATCGAGGCGAGGTTCCGTTGCGCCAACATCGCTTTCTGCAGAATCACGGGATATGCGGCGGAGGAACTGCTCAACATGAGCTATCTCGATCTCATCCCCCCGGAATCCCGAGTCGGGGTCCTGGATCTTTACCGGCGCAGACAGATGGGAGAAATCCCCAATGAGAGCTATGAACGGAAAATGGTGCGCAAGGACGGGGAGATCATCAGGGTGAACATCAGTGTGGCCGCCATACAAACGACCAGTGGCAGGATAGCCACCATCGGGTTTCTCCAGGACGTGACCGAGAGGGAGAAATACCAGAAGTCCCTGTGGCTGTCCCAAAGGCTATCCTCCATTGGGAGGGTGGCCGCCGAAGTGGCTCATGAAATCAACAATCCCCTGACCAGTGTCCTGACATTCAACAAGCTGGTAGAGAGGATCATCCAGCAGGATCCATTCCCGGTTCAGCGAACGGCCGAGTTGCGGGACTACACACGTTACCTCAATGCGGAAGCCACCCGCTGTGCCGAGATAGCCAGGAACCTGCTGGAATTTTCCCGCCATAACGAGATAGAGGTCAAAAAGGAACACCATATTCACGAGATCATCGACAAGACCCTCAACATCCTGAGGCATCGCGCCGCCCTCACGGACATCCGCATCGTGACCTCCTACGCAGAGGACGCTCCTTCGGTCCTTTGCGATTTTAAAAGATTGCAGCAGGCCTTTGTGAACATTCTCTGGAACGGCATCGAAGCCATGCCCGAGGGGGGAGTGCTGTCGGTCACCACCACCTACGAGCCTCAGGATCGCTCTGTGTACGTCGTCATCGGAGATACGGGAGTCGGTGTTCCAGAGGAACACTTGGACAACATTTTCGAACCGTTTTATACCACCAAGGCCGAGGGGAAAGGGGTCGGCCTGGGGCTCTCCGTAGCCTACGGAATCATTCGGCAGCATCAAGGTCAAATTCACGTACAGAGCCTGGTGGGCAAGGGAACCCAGTTCACCATTCAGCTTCCGGCGGATACCTCGTCGGTGTCGGAGGCCGCCGGATAAAACGGGCGAAAGATAAGGTCGCCACGGCCCATGGGGAACAACTCCCGCCGAGCCATGGGGGTGGCGCAGTTGGTGGGGCGTCAGGCCTTGAACCCCGGGGGGAAAACGGTTCTACGGCGGGAACAGTGCGGGGGAAGGTGCAGGAATGAAGGAAGACGCTCGCATTCTCGTGGTGGACGACGAACCGATGGTATGCCTGTCACTCGTAAACTGGCTCAAGGAGGAGAACTATCTTGCCCAGTCGGCGGAAGACGGCCCTTCAGCCATTGCCGCAGTCAGTCAGGAACCGTGGGATATCATGCTGCTGGACCTGAAGATGCCGGGCATGGACGGGTTGGAGGTCCTTCGGCAGGTGAAGAAGATCTCCCCTCAGACGGTGGTCATCATTATGACGGCCTACGCGTCCATCGCCAGTTCAGTGCAGGCCATGAGGGAAGGGGCATACGATTACATCATCAAGCCCCTGGATGTCCAAGAACTGACCCTCATGCTCAAGAAGATCGTGGACCACCAGAGGCTCATCAGCGAGAATATCCTCCTTCGCAAAAAGCTCACCGAACGATATGCCTATGAAAACATCATCGGGAAGAGCCCCGCCATGCAGAAGGTCTTCGAGATGATCCGAACGGTGGCGGACACGAGCGCGACAGTCTTCATCAGTGGAGAAACCGGCACGGGAAAAGAGTTGGTGGCCCGGGCCATCCACACCAACAGCTCCCGGAAATACAACCCCTTCATCGCCGTCAGTTGCGGCGCTCTGCCTGAAACCCTCCTGGAGAGCGAGCTTTTCGGATATGAAAAGGGCGCGTTCACAGGGGCCGATCGCATGAAAAAGGGGCGCTTCGAACTCGCCCACGGAGGCACTCTTTTCCTTGATGAGATCGGCGACATCAGCATGCGCACCCAGGTGAAGCTCCTGCGTGTCCTCCAGGAGAGAAGATTCGAACGGCTGGGGGGAACCGATTCCATCGAGGTGGATGTGCGATTGATCACCGCCAGCAACCGGGATCTTCCCAAGGCCATCGAGGCCGGTGATTTCCGCAGCGACCTCTACTATCGCCTCAATGTGGTCAACATTCATCTCCCCCCGCTGAGGCAGAGGAAAGAAGACATCCCCCTGCTCATCGAACATTTCATGAGGAAATTCAACCTCGAATTCAATAAGAGATTCGATCGGGTCGAGGAGGAAGCCCTGAACCTGATGATGGAATACCACTGGCCTGGGAATGTCCGGGAACTGGAAAACGTGATCGAACGGGCCATCGTTATTGACAGCGGCCCGGAGATCAAGGTCGGCCAGCTCCCTTTTCGCAAGGGGGACCCCCCCCCCACGGATTCCGGTCCGCGAACCCTGCTGGAAATGGAGAAGGCCCATATTCAGAAGATGCTGGACCTCTGCCAATGGAATGTGTCCAAGGCCGCCAGAGTTCTGTCCATCGACCGGACAACCCTGCATAAGAAGATCAAGCACTACGGCCTGGCAAAACGGCAGTGACGGTGGATCATGGTCCATCCACGCATCATTCACCTGGCAATCCTGGAGCCGGACGAACCCGATTATTTGAAGCAGGTGGCGGAAAGCATCGAAGTGCAGTTCGATCTGGAGGTGACCGTCGGCAACCCCCTGGGTGTGCCGCACTATGCCCTGGATCCTGTTCGAAAGCAGTACAACTCCAATCTCATTCTCATGGAGTTGATTAGAATTTGCCCTCCTCACGCGGTCAAGATTCTGGGCGTGACCAGTGTTGATCTCTTCAGTCCCATCTTCACCTATGTTTTTGGAGAAGCCCTGTTCCACGGCAAAAGTGCCGTGATTTCCGCGTTTCGACTCCGGATCGTCCCCAAATCCCCCCATGCCCACAGTTGCCCCCCCCTCATGAATCGCATGGAAAAGGAGGCCGTTCACGAGTTGGGCCACAGCTTCGGGCTCAGGCATTGTCTGGACCCCAACTGCGTCATGAACTATTCCGCAGGGCTCGAATGCGCCGACCGTAAATTCCCCTTCTTCTGTCCGGCTTGCCGTGAGCTGGTTCTCTGGGCACTACAATCCTCCCTTCGTAGTTTGTAACCGTCACGCTACTGCCTCGGGTTTTTTGGTCCTCGGCACAGAGGCCCATCTCTATCTTCCAGGAATCACATCTTTCCGTTGTATTTCACATCAGTGTGTAGCATATTCCAACATCATTATTTTGCCTAAGAAGTTCAGCAGGATATCACCAAAACCCTCTCAATGGGTGTGGTTGATTCCATCAAGATCAGGAAGAGTCTCCATCAGTTCAACTGAAGCTACAATTTAGGTAAAGCAGTAATATTCACTAGTTATGGGTGAATTGGGTGGGTGGCATGATGGTTGCCTAAAGACAAGGGCAAGGGAAAGAAAGGAAACGCAAATCAAAAAACCTTGCAGACGATAGAAGGAGAAAGCCATGAAAGGGAAGACCAGAGAGAAAGCTGGGGAGAAAGTCAAGATATCTGCCTTCAAGACGGTTCCCACCGGCGAAGAGAAGTGCATCTGGATGGAGGCAGGGGTTCTGGACTACAAGTTGTGCAACAACTTTTATAACTGTCATACCTGCGCTTTCGACAAGGCCATGAAGGAGACCGCCGAAAGAAATCTTCTGGCCAGGGTGGAGAGGATCGAAGCCGCGGGGAAGAAAGCCAAGGTGGTCACCTGGCAGGAGAGCATGAGAAAGCGGGGCGGGTTGGATCGCAAGTGCCGCCACTACCTCACGGGCCGTGCTCCCTTCCGTCTTTGCCCCTATGATTTCGAGTGTCATGCCTGCGAGTTCGATCAGATGCTGGAGGATGGGCTGGAAATGCAGTTTCCCTACGCTGTGGTCCAAATGCCCATGATCGAAGGCTACTATGTTCCCGAAGGTCACTTCTTCCATTTGGGGCACGCCTGGGCTCGGGTGGAACAGGGAGGACGGGTGAGAATCGGGCTGGATGATTTCAGCATGAGGCTTTTTGGCACCCCGGAAAAGGTGGAGCTTCCCCTCACGGGTGAGGAGGTTCGCTTCAACGGTGTTGGGCTGGCTTTCAAGCGCATGGGAAATGAGGCTTCGGTGTTGGCCCCCCTCAGCGGCATCGTGAGTGCCGTCAATGCTCAGGCAGCCAAAGACCCGGAGCTGGTGAGACATGAACCCTACAACAAGGGATGGCTCATGGTGCTGGAGCCCACGGACATGAAGAAGAACCTCAAAGAACTTCTTTTCGGCAAGCAGACCGCGGACTGGATCCGTTCGGAACATCAGAACCTGGTGGAGATGGTGAGCGAAGTGGGGATCACTTTCGCTGACGGCGGCCAAATCGAAGACGTGTTCGGAAATGTCCCCAACCTCTCCTGGGAGAAACTCACACGCCGCTTCTTGCGCACTTAGGGGCGATAGAGTCGACCCGCCCCGGAGTTCCTCCCAAGCTCCAGGATCTGCTTACCCCGGTGCCCCCCACACGAGAGCACCGGGGAACTCTTTTTCCCCCGCACTCAAGCCGATCCCCTGCGGGCTGTTCTCGTCCAGTTCTCCGCAACCCCCGACCGGGGAGATATTCTTCCTGATCTTTCCGAGTGAAAGAGGAATCCACACATTCACCCACGGATTGTCACCGAAGAGCCCCCTCCCACTCTCCGTCTTTCCAGTCTGCCGCCGAAGCGAGTTCGTAGAGGACCCGAGCGGCCTGTTCATCTCTTTTTTCGAAGGCTCGGTCCCGAATATAGCTGTACATTTCCAGAGTGCATTCGTCCGGAGCGCCCTTTCTCTGAAAGATACAGTAGGAAAGATGGGATTCAAAGTCACTGACCGTGGGTTCGTTCTGGCATCGCTGAAAGAATTCCGCAAATTCCATGGGACCTCCTGAATCAAGATGGGAAGATGGTGACCTCAAGAGCCGTGATTGACCCCACTATACCCCAAAGGGATTGCATCCGCAAAGAGTCCGTTGGCTTCGGCCCGGGGGATCGTCGTCGGTGCCGGCCCTCTCGGGTGGAGGCAATGCACCCTTCAAGGAATTGTCCTTGAAGATAGTTCCACTGGGTAATATGGTCGTTTGCAGTTTGCATTCCCTGGATACCATTCATTCCCAGGTTTGGTAAACGGAAGATCGAGTTGATTTGGAGGTCGTCGACACGAACCGGCATCCCAGCACGGGAAGAGGTATGATACAAAGCAAAAGAGGTGAACTGCAAGAACCTCAGGCACTGGATGTGTAAAGAGTCCACCCCGAAGTTCATCGGGTTGGCGGCATAGTCCGGCGGGTGGCAGCCGGGTGGACGGAAGAGAGAGCCGGCGATAAGCTTCCGGGCCTCGATTCGGCCTGGAATCCCGGATCGGGAAAAGGGATGCGGAGTATGGCCAATGCAGAGAATACAAAAAAGGGTGCCGTGATGATCGTGGGAGGCGGGGTGGCCGGAATACAGGCGTCCCTGGACCTCGCCGAATCCGGCTATTATGTGTACCTGGTAGAAAAGGAATCCTCCATTGGGGGAGTCATGGCCCAGTTGGACAAGACCTTTCCCACCAACGACTGCGCCATGTGAATCATCTCCCCCAAGCTGGTCGAGGTCGGCCGGCATCTGAACATCGAGCTCATGACCTTGTCCGAGGTTCAGGGGATTTCCGGAGAGCCCGGGAATTTCCAGGTCCGGGTTCTCAAGAAACCCCGCTACATCGACCTGGACAAGTGCACGGGGTGTGGAGACTGCGCCAAGGTATGCCCGGTGAACCTGGTGAATCTGTTCGAAGAAGGGTTGTCCGAACGCAAGGCGACTTATCGACGGTATGCCCAGGCGATTCCCGGGGCTTTCGCCATCGAGAAATACGACCGGTCGCCCTGCACCCGGGCCTGTCCCAACCAGGTGAACGCCCAGGGGTACGTGGCCCTGGCGGCGGACGGCCGGTATCAGGAGGCCATGGAGGTGATCCTGCGCACCCTTCCTCTCCCGGGGGTTTTGGGCCGCATCTGTCCTCATCCCTGTGAATCCTCGTGTCGTCGAGGCCAGGTGGATGAGCCCGTGTCCATCTGCGGCCTCAAGCGTTTTGTGGCGGACTGGGTGGATATCGAGGAACTTCCCCTTCCGGAGATCTCCATGCGGGAGGAAAAGGTCGCCGTCGTCGGGGCGGGACCCGCCGGGCTGACCGCGGCCCATTTTCTGGCCAGGGAGGGCTTTCCGGTAACGATTTTCGAGGCGCTTCCCGTGGCGGGAGGAATGCTTCGAGTGGGCATTCCCGACTATCGCCTGCCACCTGCCGTGCTGGAAAAGGAAGTGCGAGCCATCACAAGGCTCGGGGTGGAGATCCGCTACAACACGGCCCTGGGAAGGGACATCACTATCGATGATCTGTTTGCCGACGGGTACAAGGCCATCTACCTGGCCATCGGCGCCCACGCAAGCCTTAAGCTTGGGATCCCCGGAGAGGACGCGGAGGGGGTCATTCATGGGGTGGATTTTCTGCGACAGGTGAATCTCAAGGAGCTGACCCAGCTTCGCGGCCGGGTCGCCGTCCTGGGAGGGGGCGACGTGGCCGTAGATGCTGCCCGCTGTGCCGTGAGGCTCGGGGCCGAGGAGGTCACCATCCTGTATCGCCGGAGCCGGCAGGAGATGTCCGCCCGGGAGAACGAAGTCGAAGACGCCCTGGCCGAAGGGGTCCGAATCCAGTACCTGACGGCTCCCCGGGAGGTGATCGTCCGGGACGGGCGGGTGGGGGGGATTCGCTGTATCCGCATGGAGCTGGGGGAACCGGACGAGTCAGGCAGGCGAAAACCGGTGCCCATCGCCGGCAGCGATTTCGTCGTGGATGCGGAATATGTGATTCCGGCCATCGGGCAGGCTCCGGATTCCATGTTCTTGAGCTCGAAGGGGATATCTCTTGGGAGGAGGGGAACCATCGAGACGGACCCCGTCACCTTTGCCACCAACGTGCAAGGGATTTTTGCCGGGGGAGACGCCCAGTCCGGCCCGTGGATCGCCATTGGAGCGGTGGCTCAGGGGCGGGAGGCCGCCATTTCCATCTCCCGGTATTTGCGCGGGGAGGACATGAGAGAGGGCCGTGAAGGTCCCGAGGTCTCCCAGGAGAATTTCCTGCCCATTCCCAAGGGAGTCGAGCCCAGGCCGCGGGAGCGCATGCCTCTTCTGGACATGGCAAAGAGACGGGCGGGGTTTGACGAGGTCGAGGGGGGGTTCACGAAGGAACAGGCCAAATCCGAGGCCTCCCGGTGTCTCAACTGCATGGCCTGTTGCGAATGCTTCCAGTGCGTATCCGCGTGCCAGGCCCGGGCCGTGGACCACGGCATGAAGGAAGAGGTGGTGACCCTCGATGTGGGAGCCGTCATTGCGGCACCGGGGTACAAGCCCTTTGACCCGCGAGGACTGGACACCTACGGCTATTCCAGGCTGCCCAACGTGGTGACTTCCCTGGAATTCGAGCGTTTGCTCTCTGCCTCGGGGCCCACCTTGGGACACTTGGTGAGACCTTCCGACCATAATGAGCCCAGAAAGATTGCCTGGCTTCAGTGCGTGGGATCCCGCGACATCCACCACTGCGACCATCCCTACTGCTCTGCCGTCTGTTGCATGTATGCCGTCAAGGAGGCGGTGATCGCCAAGGAACACTCGGCCGGAAAGCTCGATACCGCCGTCTTCTTCATGGACATGCGCACCCACGGGAAGGACTTCGAGCGATACTACAACCGGGCCCGGGAAGAGATCGGTGTTCGCTTCATCCGATCCAGGGTTCACAGTGTCGAGGCGGCTGCTCCCGAATCGGACGACCTGGCTGTCACCTATGTGCAGGAAGACGGGAAGCTGTACACCGAGGTGTTTGACATGGTGGTGCTTTCGGTGGGTCTCGAAATTCCACAGGAAACCAGGGACCTGGCGGCTCGGCTTGGTGTGGAGCTGAACGGCGAGGGGTTTGTGAAGACCGGCAACTTTGCCCCTGTGGCCGCCTCGCGACCGGGGGTGTTTGCCTGTGGTGTGGCCACGAGCCCCAAGGATATCCCTTACTCCGTCATGGAAGCCTCGGCGGCGGCGGCGGTGGTGGCGGCATCCCTTTCTTCCGCACGGGATACACTCACCGGAAGGAAAACCTATCCCGAGGAGCTCCTTGTGACCGATAGCGAGCCTCGCATCGGGGTCTTCGTGTGCCGTTGCGGCGTCAACATCGGCGGCGTGGTCGATGTCCCATCCGTGAGGGAATACGCCAAAACTCTCCCCAACGTGGTCTACGTTGCGGACAACCTGTTCACCTGCAGTCAGGATACCCAGGAATTGATCCGACAGGCCGTCAAGGAGCACCGGCTGAACCGGATCGTGGTGGCGGCCTGTAGTCCTCTCACCCACGAAGCCCTTTTCCGGGAGACTCTCCTCAGTGTCGGACTCAACAAGTACCTGTTCGAGATGGCCAACATCCGGAATCAGGATTCCTGGGTCCACATGATGGACCGGGGCAAGGCCACGGAAAAGGCCAAGGACCTGGTCCGCATGTCGGTGGCCCGGGCGGCCCTTCTGCGGGGACTTCATGAAAAGGAGGTGGAGATTCGGCAGAGCGGACTCGTCATCGGAGGGGGGGTTGCCGGGTTGAACGCAGCCCTGAATCTGGCTCAGCAGGACTTCGACGCCTTTGTCGTGGAAAAGGAGGCAGAGCTTGGTGGGCTGGCTCGCAGGGTAACCCGCACCATCGAAGGTCTAGAGGTCCAGCCTTACGTGGATCGCCTCATTGCCGAGGTTCGGGCTCATCCGAGGATACGGGTTTTCACCGAGGCCGAGGTGGTTTCCTTCAAAGGCTATAAAGGCAACTTTGCCACCGGGATCATCTCGGGGCCGGAGCGAAGGGAAGAAACTATCGAGCACGGAGCGGCCATCGTGGCCACGGGTGCTCACGAGTACAAGCCCAAGGAATTCCTCTATGGCCGGGATGACCGGGTGATGACCCAGCTCGATCTGGGCCGGGTTTTGCGGGAGAGGAGAAACGGCTGCGACCCGGCCAAATGGCGGAGGGTGGTCATGATCCAGTGTGTGGGGTCCCGCAACGAGGAAAATCCCAACTGCAGCCGCGTCTGTTGCCAGAGTGCCGTGAAGCATGCCCTCGCATTGAAAGAGCTGAACCCTGAGATGGAGATCTATATCCTCTATCGAGACATGAGAACGTACGGATTGCTCGAGGATTACTACACCCAAGCCAGGACCAAGGGAATCGTCTTCAGTCGGTTCGACCCGGATCGAGCGCCCGAGGTGAGCGTGAGCGGCGAAGACCTTCGAGTCACTTTTATAGACCATGTGTTGCAGCGCCCCGTCAGGGTCCCGGTGGACGCACTGATCCTGAGCGCCGCAACCTTGGCCAACGATACGGATCAGTTGGCCACACAGCTCAAGGTGCCTCGAAACGCCTTCGGGTTTTTCATCGAAGCCCATGCCAAACTCCGTCCCGTGGACTTCTCATCCGATGGGATCTACTTGTGCGGTACCGCCCATGCACCCAAGCTCATCTCTGAGAGCATCACCCAGGCGATGGCAGCCGCATCGCGAGCGGGTTCCTTCCTGGCCAAGAAGAGTTTGAGCGTGGGAGGGGTCGTGGCGCACGTAGACAAGTCCCTGTGCGCCGCCTGCCTGGTCTGCGTCATGAGCTGTCCCTAC
>JAGPLX010000070.1 GCA_018053185.1 Syntrophobacteraceae bacterium | reverse complement strand
CGTGTGCGGGGTCCCAGGAAAAAAGTCTTTAACCGGCAGTGCTCGTGAAGTTGGCTCCAGTCTTCCGGCAGCTCTCCCAGAGACAGGTTCTGCACAAGTTCCAGGTCACGGTAGCGGGGCAGGAGGCTCATGAGGGTGCGGGTCAGGTGCCGGGGCTCACCGCCCGCCGACCCGATGAAGATCCGATTTCCATCCCGCAGGACCTTCCGCAGCACGGTTTCCGCCGTGCTCAAGCGCTCCTTGTAGTAGGTCTTCCAGTGTCTATCCGCCAGGTTCTGTCCCATAGCCTTCCTGTCCGGGGGTTCGGTTGATCATGAGGATGCCGCTGAAATCTCCTCCGATAATGAAGGGAAGTTGCATCGCCGTCAAGCTTACAGGACCGGAAAGGTGATGCAAGGGGGACAGGAGGTGGGGATCGGAAGGCGGTCCGCACATAGCCGGCAAGCTGGTACACTACGAAAAACTCAGCATCCACTCCTCGTGGGCACAGCCCTTTACAGTACTTGCAGAGACTTGGATCCAAAGTTCCGCCAACCTGTACCGGGCCCGCCGAATCCCCTCGGGCTGCGCGACCACTTCGCCCCCAAAAAAGCGGTGGCCGGGTGGATGGGAGCCTCCGGCAGGAGGCTCTCCCCTTCTTCAAAAGCAGGCCATCTTTTCCGTCCCGGGAGTCAGGCCTCCGGATATACCACGGGAGAAGGGGAGGGCGGCTGCCGCCAGCCGGCTTCCTGGGCCAGCATGTCCAGGTGAAGTGTCAGCCACTCTTCAAGAGGAAGGTACCAGTTGTCGTCCCTTTGTCGGAGGTCCACGGTTTTGAAATACATTTTACACAGTCGGCAGTATTGGACTCGATAATGGGGTTCGTCTTCGATATAGAGGTACCCCAGGGATTCATGGGCCCGATTGTCGCAATAGCAGCACTGGATCCTGTGCAGCACCCAGTTCGTGCCGCACCAGGAACAGGTGCCCCGGCGTTCCCCCTGTCCGACGAGATAGAGAAGGGAGGGCAGAGAACCGCAGATGGGGCAGTAGCCCTTGAACCAGTCCTTGGGGACTGGAAATCGAGAGACGATCTCGTTTGCTGTGTGCTCGAGGGAAGGGCGCAGGCAAGTTCGGGCAAGGAACAGCATGGGTGCAGGGTCGGAATCCTTCGTCTCCACCCATGTCTGCCAGGGTTCGTTCTCGTGGTGCAGGAAACTCTCCCAGATGGCCGGTTTTTCCGAAGGGAACTGTTCGAGGGCGCGATGCAACGTTTCCCAGCCTTCGCGAAGTTGTGAATTGTCCGGAGGGATGTGGTCCTTGATTCCAAAAAAAATCCTGCCCGCAGCCTCGATGTCCACCGGAAATTCCCAGCGTCTGAGGAGCGGAAACCCGTTCTCCCAGCGGGTTTGGACCTCTTCGGAGGAGAGATCCCTTTTGGGAAGCCTCAAAGTGGTCTTGGCCTGAGCATGCAACTCGAACAAGGCCTTCAGGAGCGGAAGGAGCTCCTTGTAGGCGGGCAACCGTTTTTCGGCAAAGTCGAGGGAACGACTGACCTGTTCTTTTTCTTTCATCGAGTCTGTCTTCAAAGAATCTCCTTGACCAAGGGGTTGACGGGAGTTGGACCTTTCCCTCCGGCCTGCCCCCGGAGAGGGAAGGACAGGGAGGCGGCTTTTCACAAAGAGTACTACGCTCGTCTCATGGTTCGCAGGATTCTCTTTGCCGGTTTCAACATTCGACAAAGAGCCGCTTTACGGGTGATCCCCGGATTGGCGTCGGCAATGGCGCTCATATGATACTTCCTCGGATCGAACACCATCAGAAAAATCACCCGCATTAAGTCGGGGTCCAAAAGCTGAGCCTCGGGATGGTTGGTCTCCAACTTCCCGAGATGCTCTTTGACCGGCGCGATCATCTCACCCCGATCTCCGAAATTCATGGCCCGGTCGGGCAGGCCTTCACACAGGCCGAAGACCGTTGCTGATTGCGGGGGTGCACCCTGAGAATGCGCGGTCCCTTGTGCAGGAGATGCGAAAAAGGAGAGTTGCCGGATCAAATGACACAGCCGTAAATCCAAGTTCCAAGCGGCTTCCACCATACTGAAACCCTGTTCACATGTCAACGGCCACACGAGTTTTTGTGTGGTCAAACCTCAATGGACACGGGAATATCCTCCGGTCCGCCGCCGAAAGAGTCGCCCGATTTCTTCCCGCCTGCGCTTGCTTTGGGCGGAAGGGTGTCCCGAATTCGAATTTAAGAGTAGAGATTCGAGAATTCTTTTTGTTATAAGGGACGGGAGTGTATCGGGATCTGCCGTTCCTCGGGATTTTCGAGAGGGCGTCCCCGGAAGATCGATCCGCAAAACGGGTTTTCCAAACGACCATGCCTATTGCCTTTGTGACCGGCGCCACGGGATTCATCGGATCTCATGTGGTTCAATGCCTTTTGGAAAAAGGGTTCAGTGTCTGCGCCCTCGCCCGTCCCGGTTCCCGCCACCCCGACCTGGTCGGGATGGAAGTGGAGTGGAGAACGGGAGACATTCGCAGCCCGAAACAGGTATGGGAAGCGATGGAAGGCTGCGATGCGGTCTTTCATATAGCCGCCGATTATCGCCTCTGGTGCAGGAACCCCGAGGAAATCTACGAAACCAACGTCCAGGGCACAGTCCATGTCCTTGAAGCCGCTCTGGCCCGTGGGGTGAAACGGGTGGTCTACACAAGCAGCGTCGGAGCCTTAGGCCTGGGTAATCACGGCGTCCCCGCTGATGAGACCGCTCCGGTTTGCATCGAGGACATGGTGGGGCACTACAAACGGTCCAAGTTCCTGGCCGAACGGCGTGCCGAAGATTTCCTCCGCCAAGGGTTGCCCCTGGTCATGGTGCACCCGAGCACCCCTGTGGGACCGGGGGACCTGAAACCCACTCCCACCGGAAAGATCATCGTAGACTTTCTAAACGGTCGCATGCCTGCCTACCTCAACACCGGGCTCAACCTGGTCCACGTCAAGGACGTGGCCGAAGGACATTGGCTGGCCCTGGAGAGAGGGAACGTCGGAGAAAAGTATATCCTCGGCAATCAGAATCTCACGCTGGCCGAAATCTTCCAGCGGTTGGAAAAGATCTCTGGAGTGCCTGCTCCCAGGATTCGGCTGCCCTACACTCCCATCCTCGTGCTGGCCAAGTTGAATGACTGGATCTCCCGCGCAACGGGTGTGGAGCCGCTTATCCCCCTCGAGGGGGTGAGAATGGCCCGCAAATATATGTTCTTCAACCCCGAGAAGGCTGTCCGGGAGCTTGGTCTTCCCCAGACGCCGGTCGATGTGGCCCTGGCGGAGGCTGTGGCCTGGTTTCGTGACCACGGATACGCTCCTTGATTTCCAAGACACCCGGCAATTTCGGTTTGCCTGGAATCCCTCTCGATAGAAAAAGGAACCGGATGAGATTTCCGATCAGTCTGTACACCTCGATGACCCGTTATTTTCTCAAGAACAAGCTCTCGGGGAACGATCGATTCCCCCTGGTTCTCATGCTGGAGCCGACTCACCGGTGCAACCTCACGTGCTCCGGTTGCGGCCGCATCCGGGAATACCACGACACCCTTCAGCAGGAAATGACCCTCGAGGAATGCCTACAAGCCGTCGAGGAATCCAACCCTCCGGTGGTGACCGTCACGGGCGGGGAACCCTTGCTCTACGATCCGGCCCACCACCTGGTAAGGGAACTTCTGGCCCGGAAAAAGCACATCTATTTTTGTACCAACGGCATCCTTCTCGAGGAATCCCTCTCGAAGTTCGAGCCCCATCCGCGCTTCACCTGGAACGTGCATTTTGACGGAACAGAACCCGTTCACGACCGGATCATTCAGCGGGAGGGCGGCTTCCGAAAGGCCCTCGCCGGGGTCCGGGCAGCCAAGGAACGGGGATTTCGAGTGAGCACCAACACCACCGTTTACCGTGAAACGGACATTCGCGATGTCGATCTCCTCTTTGCCCAACTGACCGCGGCGGGTGTGGACGGAATCCTCGTGGCTCCCGGATTCAGCTACGAAGAAGTCATCCGGGACGTATTCATGACACGTCGGGAGATCCAGGAGAAATTCCAGCATATCGTCCAATGGCAGGATCGGTACCCCCTCATCAGCAACCCTATTTACCTGGATTTTCTGTGTGGGAAACGCAGCTTCCGGTGCACACCCTGGGGCAGTCCCACCCGGAATCCCCGGGGTTGGAAATCCCCCTGTTATCTCATTACGGACACCCATTACCCTACGTTTCGCCAATTGATGGAGCAGACTCCCTGGGAGCACTATGTTTCCGGCCAGGATCCGCGATGTTCCCAGTGCATGATGCATTGCGGTTATGAACCCACGGTGGTACGTCAGCTCAAGGGGCGGGACCTTCTTCGCATGATCCGGTGGAATCTCTATGTCTGAATTGTGGCGACTCCTTTACGGGACCGTCCAGTTGCGCCCGTACGTTTTCGTCTTCCTTGCCGTTTACCTGGTGGCGGCCACGGCTCACCTTGGAATCCGGAGGGCCCTGCTGTTCGTCCCCCTGGGATATGCCATCGCCTGGACCTCGGAATTTTCCTCCATCCACTGGGGTTTTCCTTACGGGGACTACTACTACATTCCTCATACGGTGGACAGGGAACTCTGGGTGTTCGGAGTCCCTTTCATGGACTCGCTCTCCTATGTCTTCCTTTCCTACTGCAGTTTTTCCATGGCCGTCTTTCTGCTGAGTCCAGTCCGGTTTGCCCGGCTCAACCTCTTCATCTTCGAGACGCGCCGGATTCGCCGCTCGTGGCAGACCCTCACCCTCGGGGCCTTCCTCTTTGTGTTGCTCGACATCATCATCGATCCTGTCGCTCTCCAGGGATCCCGCTGGTTCCTCGGACAGATCTACGGCTACCGGTCTCCCGGGCTTTATTTCGGCATTCCCATGAGCAATTTCGGAGGATGGCTCCTGGTGGGATTGTTCCTGGTGGGCGCTTTGCAATTCGTGTCCACACGGGATCGACTTGAACCGAAGGGGCCTTCCGTCTTGAGCCGTATTCGAGGCATCCAGGGGCTCGGTCCGATTCTTTATGCAAGCATCCTGGCCTTCAACCTCACCGTCACGTTCTGGATCGGCGAAACGCTCCTGGGGCTGGTGGGGTGCATGATCCTGTTCTTTCCCGGGCTGCTGGCCTTCTTCTTCACCCTTTACAAACAAAGCCGCCTGGATTTGGAATCCATTCGGGAGCACCTGGCGGATTTCCCCCATTCCCCCGCGGCTTTCTCCCCTCTAATTTCTCGACAGGTGGCAGCCCTCGATCATCCGGTGCAGCTTCAACGGTGGTCCGTCCAGGAAGGCGCGTAGGACCCTTCCCAGGGTGTTTGCGGCCGTTCGGGAGCGACGCCAGGAATCGTAGAAGGAACGAGCCAGGGCGGGTTTTCTCCCGACGAGTTGAAGGACCCTGGCGATTCTGACCCGACCGCGGGAGTCGGAGATCTCTTTGAGGTCGAAGTCGATCTCGTGGGCGGACGCATCGCTGACGCTGCGAAAGCAGAGGAAAGGAAGGTTCATCTCCTTGGCGAATCGGGCGATGTGCGAGCTCTCCATGTCCGTCACCAAGCCGGGCCAGGGATAGTGTTTCCGCAATACGCGTTTGGCCGCCGGTTGGTGGAGGGTCAACACCCGGGCGGGTCGAACCCCGAAACGGGAACAGAATTCTTCGATCTCCGGGGGAGGATTCAGATGGCCGGCATGAGAGACGGGATCGCCCGGGGGGCCGTCGATGGATCCGAAAGAGGTCCCGAGAAGGACTTGCCCCACCGGAAATGAATTCTCGATGCTTCCGCAAAAACCCATCGAGATCACCACGACGGGAGGCGGCTCCTCCCTCCAGCGATCCAGGACCGGCCCGAGGCCGAACTTCCCCATTCCTGTCTCGATCAGGTGAAGCTCTCGGGTGGGATCAAAACGTACATATTCACGAAACGGGCGCCTGGAAATCAGGCGCCACGATCCCGAAAGTCTTCGGAACGGGCCGTGTTCCTGGGGCAGAGCGGCCAGAATAAGAAATCGCGTCATGCCTCTTGTCCGGTCGGATGTTTCGGGAAGGAAGCCCGCGTACCGGGGGCTTTTCGGCTCGATTCGCCTCCAGCGCGGAACAAGCGAAAAATCCGCAGTCTCCCCCGAGGAGGAAGGGTGCCGGCGTGAAGAAAAATGTCGCGGCGCACGGATGAATTCACGGTCGAGGCTCCTTTACGGGGGGCGAGGGATGGGAACCTCCCAAGCGAGGAATCATGTATCACATTTGTCGGGGCATAGGGATTCATTTCGGAGACGATGCCTCGACGGAGGAAGATGGAATGGAAATGGACATACCCATCGCCTGGGAGCGTTCCCTGGGAATGATCCTTTCCGGTGGCTGGAGAAAGATCCTGGTCCTGGGGGAGACAGATTCGGGGAAGAGCACCTACTGCCGTTACCTCGCCCAACAGATGGTGGTTCAGGGCTTCCAGGTTTCCATGCTCGATGCGGACATCGGGCAGAAAGACATCGGCCCTCCCGCCTGCATCAGCCTCGGCTCGGTCCAGCCGGTTCGAAGGAACGACTCCCTTGCGAAACCGGGGGGTTCCGCAGACGGAAGTTCTTCTCCACAGGAGGGAGCTGACCGAACTCAAAAGCCTGAAATATGCGGAAGAACGGTATGGGGGGAGAGTTGGAGGGTCACTCAGGAGGCGTGGTATTTCGTAGGTTCTGTATCGCCCGTGCAACACCTGCTGCCCATGGTTGTGGGCATCACCCGACTTCTGAGGCTGAATCGCTCTCCCTTTGTTCTCATCAACACCACCGGCCTGGTCCGGGGGCTGGGGACCATCCTCAAGGCTTACAAGATCGAGGCGGTTTGCCCGGATGTCCTCGTGGGGATCGAAAGGAAACAGGAGCTTGATCCCATTTTCCACGAATATAGGTATCTCCGGACCGTGCGCATCCCCTCCTCCCCGCGTGCCGTGCCGAAGACTCCCGAGGAACGTGTTGCGGCGCGACAGGCGGCCTTTGGGAGGTATTTTTCCATGGCACGGGAGCTCACCTTCCCGGTGAGCAACCTCATCTTTCAGCGAACGCGCCTTTTTAGTGGAAAAAGGTTCGAGAGCCACGATTTCCTGCACCTTGAGAAGACCCAGGAGGGAATGCTTGCGGTCTCCACGGAAGTAACACCGGAACAGAGGAATGGTTGGAAGATTCTGCGTGCGGGGTTTGAAAAGGGGCTTCTCTGCGGGGTGGCCGATTCCAGGGGAATGGGTCGTGGGCTGGCGATCCTTCGGGAGATCGATTTTCGTAGCGGCATGGTCCGCCTGATCACGCCAATCCCCTCGGAGCGAGTGAAGATCCTTCAGTTCGGGTGCCTCTACTTGAGGCCGTCGGGGGAGGAACTGGGCAGAGTCAAGCCGGGGGCCTTCTAATGAAGTTGCAAACCGCCGGTCTTGGACCCCGGCCCTTCCTGGGCAGGATCGATGTGCCTCTCGGGCATTCCATGATCGGTGGGAAAGTGAGACCATCTTGGGCGGCCCCACCGAAGATGGACCGTTGGTCCTCGATTTGGCCGTTTTCCTTTTCCTTCGAGGGGTTCTGGGGGACTCGAGAAAATGATTGTCGGAAAAATTTTGGGACTTGATTTGGAAGGGAAGAGTTTTTATTGTATGGCGTGCTAGCACTCACTGTGAGTGAGTGCTAGCACGAAGGAGATGATTCATGGTCTCCCCGGAAGGTGAGTCCGATCCAATCCCAGGGTTTTTTTCGAGGAAGGAGGAACGTGGACGTATGAAGCTCAGACCCTTGCATGATCGAGTCGTAGTCAAGCGTGTGGACGAGGAACAGAAAACTGCGGGGGGAATCATCATCCCCGACACCGCCAAGGAAAAGCCTCAACAGGGGAGGGTGATCGCTGTCGGACGCGGGCGCATCCTGGAAGACGGCAAGGTGGTCCCTTTGGTGGTCAAGGCCGGCGACTTGGTTTTGTTCTCCAAATATGCCGGAAACGAGATCAAGATTGACGGCGAGGAACACCTTATTATGCGTGAGGACGATATCCTGGCAATTCTCGAATAACCTGTTTTTGAACGAAATCCGTAGGGAGGAACGACCCAATGGCTGCGAAGGAAATCAAGTACGACGGTGAAGCGAGAGAACGAATCATGAAGGGGGTCAACACCCTGGCCGATGCCGTCAAGGTCACCCTGGGGCCGAAGGGCCGCAACGTGGTTCTTGAGAAATCCTGGGGGGCCCCCACCATCACCAAAGACGGCGTTACCGTGGCCAAGGAGATCGAACTGGCCGACAAGTTCGAAAACATGGGAGCACAGATGGTGAAAGAGGTGGCCAGCAAGACCTCCGACGTCGCGGGAGACGGCACCACCACCGCCACTATTCTTGCCCAGGCCATCTATCGCGAAGGATCTAAGCTCGTAGCTGCGGGCCACAATCCCATGGCCCTCAAACGAGGCATTGAATCCGCGGTCGTCGCTGCGGTGGATGAGCTCAAGAAAATGTCCAAGCCCACCAAGGATCAGAAGGAGATCGCCCAGATCGGAACCATCAGCGCCAACAACGACCCCGCCATCGGCAACATCATTGCCGAAGCCATGAACAAGGTGGGGAAAGAAGGCGTCATCACCGTCGAGGAAGCCAAGAGCATGGAAACCACCCTGGACGTGGTGGAAGGCATGCAGTTCGACCGAGGGTACATTTCCCCTTACTTCGTGACCGATCCTGAACGGATGGAGGTGACGCTCGAGGATGCGCGTATCCTCATCTACGAGAAGAAGCTGAGCAACATGAAGGACCTGCTGCCCGTTCTCGAACAGATCGCCAAAACAGGCAGCCCTCTTCTCATCATTGCTGAAGACGTGGAAGGTGAAGCCCTCGCCACCCTCGTGGTGAACAAGCTGCGGGGCACCCTCAAGGTGTGCGCGGTGAAAGCCCCAGGTTTCGGGGACCGGAGAAAGGCCATGCTGCAGGACATTGCCATTCTCACCGGAGGGCAGGTGATTTCCGAAGACCTGGGAATCAAGCTCGAGAATGTGGGCATGCATGACCTGGGCCGGGCCAAAACGATCCGGGTGGACAAGGACAATACCACCATCGTGGACGGAGCCGGCACCAAGGAAGCCATCGCGGCCCGGGTGAAGCAGATCCGCACCCAGATTGAAGAAACCACCTCGGACTATGACCGTGAAAAGCTCCAGGAACGCCTTGCCAAACTGGTGGGCGGTGTGGCGGTGATCAAGGTGGGCGCTGCCACCGAGACGGAGATGAAGGAGAAGAAGGCGCGGGTCGAGGATGCCCTCAACGCCACGCGAGCCGCCGTTGAAGAAGGAATCGTGCCGGGTGGCGGAGTCGCTCTGCTCCGCTGTGTGAATGCTCTGGAAAACAAGAAGGTGGAAGGAGAAGAAGCTTTCGGCATTTCCATCGTCAAGCGCGCCCTCGAAGAACCGCTGCGACAGATTGCCAACAACGCTGGCCATGAAGGTTCCGTCGTGGTGGAAAAGGTGAAAGGTGGATCGGGAGCCTTCGGTTTCAACGCGGAGACGGAGGCCTACGAAGACCTGACCGAGGCGGGCGTCATCGATCCCACCAAGGTGGTTCGGTTCGCCCTGCAGAACGCGGCGAGTGTATCGTCCCTGCTGTTGACTACCGATGTCATGGTGGCGGAAAAGCCCAAAAAGAAGGAGCCTGCTCCTCCGATGCCCGGAGGTCCCGGCATGGAAGACATGTACTAAAAAGCTGCGCATTTTCGCCGGCTTAGAGGGGTGGTACCGTTTCTCGGGTTTGCTCTCAAAAGTACACCGTTTCGGGGAAGTGTGTACCACCCTCTTGCTGTCGGAGAGTTGAAGGGGCGCGTCCTACCACGCAGGTCCCCTTCAACTCCCTCCCTCATAATGACTACCGAAAATTCCCCTCTCGATAGCTCAAAATTCCATCACCCGCTGAAGGTTTTTTAACAGAGTCCACCGGGGGGCCGGGGGCGAAACCGGCGCGCAGTGGAAAACCTCATAGTGGCATCACATCGAGGTTGAAGAATTTGGAGCCTCCTCCCGGGGGATGCTTTCCTTTATCCACGCATGCTATTACAGCACGGCGCAAGTACTCACTCACTTTTTTAGCAGGCGAGAGGGCGGCCTTTGTATGTCCACTTAAAAGGCTTTGCCATCGTCTTGTTGAAGTAGTCAATGAAAGAGAGAATACGCTTGCGCAG
>JAGPLX010000023.1 GCA_018053185.1 Syntrophobacteraceae bacterium | reverse complement strand
TTTCTTATCTGTGGCGGAGAGAGAGGGATTCGAACCCTCGGTTGAAGTTTCCCCCAACACTCGCTTAGCAGGCGAGCGCCTTCAGCCGACTCGGCCATCTCTCCGAAACCTGACTGCTTGTAATGGCGGAGGGAGTAGGATTCGAACCCACGGCTCCGCTGCTAACGGAACAACGGTTTTCAAGACCGCCGCCTTAAACCACTCGGCCATCCCTCCGACTCGGACTTCTCGCAGGAACAGGGTTCAAAAACCTAGCATTCGCCCCTATTAGGTGTCAAGACCTTCTGCAGGGTGTTGTCAAGCATCCGGGAGTTCTATTAAGATCACAGCTTGATAGACCCGCCCCCTCGGCATGCCCTGGAAGGTAAGCTCCCTGCAGAGGGAGATGCTTCAGGACGACCCCTCGGGGAACATCCATGGCTTCCAACCCGAGAACAAGAGGGAAGAGATGAAACTTGCCTATTTGGACTGCTTCTCCGGCATCAGCGGAGACATGATGCTGGGGGCTCTGCTGGACCTGGGGCTCCCCGAGAAGGTCTTCAGGGAGGAGCTGGCCAGGCTCCCCATCGAGGGATACGACATCCACGTCCGCCGGGATTTTCGAGGGGCAGTCGGGGGAGTGCGGGTCGAATTCGTGGTGCGGGAACAGCCTTTTCGTTCCTTCGAAGATATCCGCCGTTTGATCGGATCCGGCGACCTCGATCCCGTGGTTCGAACCAGGAGCCTCGAGGTGTTCCGTCGCCTTGCCGAGGCTGAATCCCGGGTGCACTGCGTTCCCGTGGACCAGGTCCATTTTCATGAAATCGGGGCCGCGGACTCGATCCTGGACATCGTGGGGGCCGTCGCCGCGCTGCAACAGCTCGGCATCGAACGGGTCTTCGCCTCCCCCCTTCCCCTCGGAAGAGGGTTCGTTCAAACCCGTCACGGCGCCCTTCCCATCCCGGCTCCGGCGACGGTGGCCCTTCTCGAGGGAATTCCCGTTTACGACAACGGTATCGAGCGGGAACTGGTGACTCCCACAGGAGCTGCACTTCTGGGAGCCCTGGTCGAGTCTTTCGGTCCCATGCCCCCCATGGTGGTCCGGTCTGTGGGGTACGGCGTCGGGAGTCACCCTCAGGCAAGCCCCCCCAACGTGCTGAGGATCGTCTGCGGCAAGGAATGGACTGCCTGGAACCGCCGCAAGCTCCTGATGATCGAAACCAATATCGACGACATGAACCCCGAATTCTACGATCACACCATGGAACAACTGCTGTCTCTGGGTGTTCTGGACGTTTCCCTCGTTCCCATGCAGATGAAGAAGAACCGGCCTGGAATCCTGTTGCGCATCCTCTGCGACCCGTCTCTTCAAGCCCCTGTGGCCGAGGTGCTCTTCCGGGAGACCACCAGCCTGGGAATTCGCATTCAGGAAGTGGAGCGGATCGAACTTCCCAGGGAGGTGAAGGTTCTCGAGACCCCTCATGGCCCATGCCGTGTCAAGGAAGCCCGGCTTCCCGGAGGGGCCGTTCGCTTTACGCCTGAATACGACGACTGCAAGCGGATCGCCAAGGCCGGGCGACTTCCCTTGCGCCAGGTCTACGAAGAAATTTCCCTCCTGGCCGGTGGCCGAAAATAAAGGATTCGCTCCATGGAAACCAACGTCGTGACATCGAGACAAGAAGCGGCGGAGTGTGTCGAGGAGGTTGTCGGGTGCCTCATCACCATCGGGGATGAGCTCCTGAGCGGGGACATCCCCAACGGGAACGCCCATTACATTGCCTCGACTCTCCGGTCCCACGGCTTTCGCCTGGACTGCATCCTCACCATCGGGGACCGGGAGGAGATGATCGTACGCGCCCTGTGCCAATGCGTTGGCAATGGGGTCCGTTTCCTCATTGTGACCGGGGGGCTGGGGCCCACGGACGACGACCGCACCTGTGCCGCGGTGGCCAAGGCGTTCCATCGTCCCCTCGTTATGGACATCGAATACGCCAGGTCGTTGGAAAAACGACTGGCCGAACGTGGGATCTCCTGGACCGAACACGCATCGAAACTCGCCGAGTTGCCCGAGGGAGCCGTCAAACTGGGAACGGAGACGGCGGGGTTTTTTCTCGATCACGATGGGATTCCCTGTTTCCTGTTGCCGGGGGTTCCTCATGAAATGAGGACCCTGATGGCCCAACACGTGATTCCCGGGCTTGATCGAAGATTCCCGCGCCGCCGTGTCTACAAGAAACAGATCCTGAGAACCCAGGGTCTCACGGAATCCGAACTGAACCGACGCCTGCGCCGCCTGGCCTGCGAGGAGGCCGGGGTTGAAGTCGGGTACCTGCCTCAAACAGGCGAGAACTGGGTCACTCTTTCCGTATCTGCGGATACCAGGGAGGAGGCGGAACGGAGGATTCTCGAGGCCCGAGAGGAAGTCATCGAACGGATCGGACGCCGGTATATCAGTGGAATCGACGAGGAAAGCCTCGAGGTGGTGATCGGCAGAAAGCTTCTCGAGAAAGGGTGGAAGCTTTCCCTGGCGGAGTCCTGCACGGGGGGACTCCTGTCCCGGCGGATCACGGCGGTGCCGGGGGCTTCCAAGTATTTCGACCGGGCCTACGTCACGTACAGCGATCAGGCGAAAGTCGAGTTGCTTCGGGTTTCCCGGCAGATGATCGAACTGCACGGCGCCGTGAGTGAACCCGTCGCCCGGGCCATGGCGGAAGGAGCGCGAAGGGAGGCCAAGAGCGAGGTGTCCGTGTCCGTTACCGGCATTGCCGGACCCACGGGAGGCACTCCCCTGAAGCCCGTGGGCACGGTGTTCACAGGCTGCTCGACGGAACGGGGCGGCGTGGTGGAGAAGCACTGCTTCAGGGGAAGCCGGAGCCACGTTCAGGAATGCGCCGCCCATGCGGCCCTGGCACTACTATGGAGGGTCCTGTTTGATGATACGATCTTTTGTGGCCCTTGACCTGCCGGTTCCCGTTCTCGAGTCCCTGGGGGAGCTGATCCGGGTCTTCAAAAAGAGCGGCGCCCCGGTGGCATGGGTGAAGCCGGAACGCATTCACCTGACCCTCAAGTTTCTGGGGAATGTGTCGCCGGATGCAGTCCCAGAGATCCAGGAGGCACTGGAGGAGATTGCGGGGTCCTCCACACCCTTTCGACTGCAGCCGGGAGGATGCGGGGCTTTTCCCTCCATCCGGCAAATGCGGGTGGTCTGGGTCGGCATAAAAGGGGATCTCGATGGGGTACGTCGCTTGCACTCGAAGGTGGAGGCGGCCCTGGCGCCTATGGGTTTCGATCCGGAAGACCGGACCTTCCGGCCTCATCTGACCCTCGGGCGCGTCAAGGGACGCGGACCGATGCAGGCACTGCAGGAAGCCCTGCTGGCCAACCAGGGGTTCCGGACAGAAGCTTTTGACGTCACGGACCTTGTGCTGTATAAAAGTGATCTGTATCCAGGCGGCGCGCACTACACTCCCTTGTACCGGGCGCGATTCGCCGAGGGGTGATCTTCCCGAGGCGCTCGGAGCGGAAGGAGGATCCGGGTGGATGCCGCAATGAGTCCAACCACTGCCCGCGCAATGCCTTATATCCAGTGAACCCCTTGATGTTCCATAGCTTTTGAGCTCTTTTGTCCTTGCGGAAGAGGATCGCTGCATTCACCCCATGGAAAGGAGATCCCGGATGGGAGTCACCGACGACAGGCAAAAGGCCATCGACACGGCCATATCGCAGATCGAGCGCTCCTGCGGCAAAGGCGCCATCATGCGCCTGGGAGAAAGCGCCCACCAGGTGGAAATCCCCGTGATCTCGACCGGCTGCCTTTCCCTGGACCTGGCTCTGGGAATCGGAGGCATCGCGCGGGGGCGGATTGTCGAGATCTTCGGCCCCGAATCCTCGGGGAAGACCACCCTCGCCCTTCACATTATAGCGGAAGCCCAGAAATTGGGCGGTCTGGCCGCCTTCATCGATGCGGAACACGCCCTGGATGTCCATTATGCCAGGAAACTCGGGGTGCAGGTCGAAGACTTGCTCATCAGCCAGCCGGACTATGGGGAACAGGCCCTGGAAATTGCCGAGATCCTGGTTCGCAGTAACGCCGTGGACGTCATCGTGGTGGACTCCGTGGCCGCGCTGGTGCCCAAGGCGGAAATCGACGGCGAGATGGGAGATCCCCATGTGGGTCTTCAGGCGAGACTCATGAGCCAGGCCCTTCGCAAGCTGGTATCTTCCATCAGCAAATCCAAGACCTCCGTCATCTTCATCAACCAGATCCGGATGAAGATCGGCGTCATCTACGGGTCACCCGAAACCACCACCGGCGGAAACGCCCTGAAATTCTATTCCACCATGCGCATGGAGATTCGAAGAGTGGGTCCCATCAAGGAGGGGCAGGAACTGGTGGGAAACCGGACCCGGGTCAAAGTCGTCAAGAACAAGATTGCTCCTCCCTTCAAAGAAGTGGAGTTTGATGTGATTTACGGTCGGGGAATCTCCAGGGAGGGAGACGTCCTGGACCTGGCGGTGGAAACGGGCATTGTCGATAAATCGGGCACCTGGTACTCGTACGGCGGAGAACGCCTGGGACAGGGCCGGGAAAACGCCAAAAGTTTTTTGAAGGAGCATCCTGATCTTTTCCTGGAAATCGAACGCAAGACCCGCCAGGCCCATAACCTGAGATTTCCGGGCAGCGGGCCGGATGCCCCGGCAACGGATTGAGGATCGAGGAGACCCTGGAATGAAAGCCACGGAGATTCGCAAGGCTTTTTTGGAGTTTTTCCGCGACAGGCAGCATGCCGTCGTCAAGAGTTCGCCGCTCATTCCTCACGACGATCCCACCCTCCTGTTCACCAACGCGGGAATGGTTCAGTTCAAGCGTTGCTTTCTGGGGGAGGAAAAGCGGCCCTATTCACGGGCAACCAGCAGCCAGAAGTGCATGAGGGCCGGCGGGAAGCACAACGACCTGGAAAACGTCGGCCGGACCGCAAGGCATCATACCTTTTTCGAGATGCTCGGCAATTTCTCCTTCGGCGATTATTTTAAAGAGGATGCCGTCGAGTTCGCCTGGGTTTTTCTCACCGAATGCATGGGACTGCCCAAGGAAAAGCTCTACGCCACGGTCCACGAGGGAGATCCGGCCATGAGGCTGGGACCCGACGAAGAAGCCCGGCAATTCTGGGCCCGGTACCTGCCCCCTGATCGAATTCTCGAGTTTCCCACCAAAGACAACTTTTGGGCCATGGGGGATACGGGCCCTTGCGGTCCATGCTCCGAAATCATCATCGATCAAGGGGAGGGGATCGGCTGCGGGAGGAAGGACTGCAAACCCGGTTGTGACTGCGACCGCTACCTGGAACTCTGGAACCTGGTGTTCATGCAGTTCAACCGCGGTGAAAGCGGAGTCCTTGAACCTCTTCCCAAACCCAGTATCGACACCGGCATGGGGCTCGAGAGAATCGCCGCCGTCAAGCAGGGGGTTCCCTCGAATTACGACACGGACCTCTTCACCCCCATGATGGCAAGGATCGAAGACCTGACCGGGTACCGGTACGGGAAGAGCCCCGAGAAGGACGTTTCCGTGAAAGTGATCGCCGATCACAGCCGGGCAGCGGTATTCCTCGTCAATGACGGCGTCCTGCCCGGCAACGAAGGCCGAGGCTACGTTCTTCGCCGGGTCATCCGCCGGGCCTTGCGGCACGGTCGCTTTCTGGGTCTCGACCGCCCGTTTCTCCATGAGATGGTTGGGGCCGTCATGACTTCCATGGAAGACGCCTACCCGGAACTGCTCGATAATAGGAATTTCATCACACGGGTGATACTCCACGAGGAGGAACGATTCAATGAAACCCTGGACTTCGGTTTGAAGCTGCTCCAGACGGAGGTCAAGCGCCTTCGGGACGAAGGGGAGAAATCCATCCCGGGCTCCCTGATCTTCAAACTCTACGATACCTACGGGTTCCCCATCGATATCGTCAGCGATACGGTGAGAGACTTCGCCCTTCGGGTGGACGAGGCAGGATTCCAGGAGCTCATGGAAAAACAGCGGGAACAGTCCCGGCTGCACTGGAAGGGAAGTGGAGAGAGGGAAGTTCCCGAGGTGTACCGGCAGCTTTCGGCATCGGGATTCAAGACGGTTTTTCTTGGATACGAGACCCTCGAGGCGCGCTCGAAGGTGGTGGCCGTCGTGCGGGATGAGAACTCCGTTCAAGAAGCGGCAGCCGGCGGGGATGAAATCGAGATCGTGACTGCCGAGACCCCGTTCTACGGAGAAACCGGGGGACAGGTGGGGGACCGGGGCTGGATCCTCGCCCCGGGGGGGCGGATCATGGTCCTAAATACCATGAGGCTCCCCGGAGACCTTTTTGTTCATGTGGGCAAGGTCGAGGAAGGTCGAGTGCAGGTGGGCGATGAGGTGACTTTGCGGGTGGACGAAAACCTGCGACGCGACACGGCGCTCCACCATACCGCCACCCACATCCTGCACGCGGTGCTTCGCAGGGTGCTGGGAGACCACGTGAAGCAGGCAGGGTCCCTCGTCGCTCCTGACCGATTGCGCTTCGACTTCTCGCACTTTGCGGCCCTCAGCCACGAGGAGATTTCGGAAATCGAACGGCTGGTGAACCAGGAGATCCGAAGAAACCAGGACCTCGAGGTCCGGGTCATGGGCCTCGATCAGGCCATGAAAACGGGAGCCATGGCCCTTTTCGAGGAGAAATACGGAGATGAGGTGAGACTGGTGGAAATCCCGGGCCTGAGCCGCGAGCTCTGCGGCGGAACCCATACTCACCGAACGGGAGACCTGGGGCTCTTCGTCATTGTTCAGGAGACGGGGATTGCGGCTGGAGTGAGGAGAATCGAAGCCCTGGCAGGAAGCCACGCCCTCCGGCATCTCCAGAAACAGCAGGAAATGCTGCGCCACGCCGCAGGCATCCTCAAGTGCAGCCCCATCGAGGTGCCGGACCGCCTCGAAAAGCTGCTTGCAACGCAGAAGCAACTGGAAAAAGAGCTGGAATCCATCAGGGCCTCCCTTGCCACCCGGCGTTCCGTGGACCTGCTGTCCGAAGCCGAACAGATCGGCTCGGCAAAGGTGCTCATCACCCGGGTCGAGGCCGACAATCCCAAGGTTCTTCGAGAGATGAACGACCGTTTCAAGGAAAGACTGAAAAGCGGGGTGGTGGTCCTGGGATCGGCCTACGATGCGAAGGTGTTCCTGCTGGTGGGGGTTACCCCGGATCTGATCCAGCGGGTCCATGCCGGAGAACTGATCCGGGAGATCGTCCGCGAAGTGGGGGGCAGCGGCGGTGGAAGGGCCGACATGGCCCAGGCCGGAGGCAACCGCCCGGAAAAACTGCAGGACGCCTTGAACCTGGCCAGAAAGCTGCTCCAGGAGAAGCTTTAGGGCTTTGCGGTCTCGATTCTCCGGAAAAGGCTGTCGGGGTAGTGAACTCCCCGGTGTGGGGTGAACCCCTTCCCTTAGGTCGTCCCGGTCAAAGAGCTTCCCTGGGCTTCACCCGTCCTTGTTCGTTCTTTGCCGTACTGAGTTGATCAGACGGCCGCGGTTGACCGTCCCTGGGTTGGGGCCCAGGGCCTTTGGCGCGCCAGGGGCGGGAGCGTACCGGCAAAACACGAGGAAAAGTCCGCGGGGAGTTCCAGGTCTATGGGCCGATCCCTTGTCGGAATTCATCAGGATCCAGGGTGAGTGCTGGAAAAGGCTTAGTCCGATTACAGGCGGTCCACCCTGCAGTTGGAGAGTTCGACTTCCGCTTCCTCCGACAGGTCGTGGCGAAGCTCGGACAAGGAATAGGAGGCGCCGCAATCCCGGCAGCGCCATAGCACTTGGCGTCAGGTTCGAACAAGGTTCAGCTCTTTTCCGCACTTGGGGCAGGTCAAGGTACTGACTCCTTTTTCTTTTTCGGGTTATTGTGGAAAGGTCGGCCCTCGGCACTCCCTTATACAGGCCTTTCCGTCGGTTGGCAACACCGAGGCTTCCAGAGCGAGATCGAATCATTCCGGAAGTCCGGATCAAAGGGAGAAGGGATCGGGAAAATCCAGGTATGCCTGCGAATTTGCCACCGCACTACTTCGAGGCGGAAAAGAGATTCCGGGAAGCCAAGACCACCGAAGGGAAGATCGAGGCTCTCGAGGAAATGCTCACCATCATGCCCAAACACAAGGGCACGGACAAGCTGCGGGCGGATTTGCGTCGCCGCATCGGCAAGCTGAGGGGCGAGGCGCTCCAGAAAAAGGGGGGAGCGAGGAGAGCTGCGACCTTTTCCATCGAGCGGGAGGGAGCTGCACAGGTAGTGATTGTGGGGGCACCCAATGTGGGGAAATCCTCGCTGGTTGCGACCTTGAGCAACGCCAGTCCCGAGGTGGCGGACTTTCCCCACACAACCTGGAAACCCACCCCGGGCATGGCCCCTTTCGAGAACATCCAATTTCAGCTGGTGGATACCCCTCCTATCACCCTGGATCGAATCGATCCGGGCATGGCCGATCTCATGCGCCGTGCCGACATGCTGATCGTGCTCGTAGACCTGCATGCAGACCCTTTGCAGCAACTGGAAGACACGGTGAAGGTGTTGGGGGGACTGCGGATCTACCCGGAAGGCTCTCCGATCCCCGAGGACCTGAAGAAAGTTCCCTTCTTCAAGAAAATCCTGGTGGCGGTCAACAAGGTGGATGAGGACAGGGATGAGGAGGACTACCGGGCGTTTCTGGAACTCTCGGAGGTAAGTCTTCCCTGCATGGCGGTCTCCACCCGTTCGGGCAGGAACCTGCACTCTCTTCTTCAGATGGTCTTTGACGAATTGGGGATCATCCGCGTGTACACCAAACCCGGGGGGAAGGAACCGGACATGACGGCCCCCTTCATCCTGCCGAAAGGCAGTACTGTAGCGGATCTGGCGGAGAAAATCCACAAGGACTTCATAAACAGGTTGAAATTCGCCAAAATATGGGGTAAAGGGGTTTTTGACGGTCAAATGGTTCAACGGGACTACGTCCTCCACGAGGGGGACATTGCGGAGATTCATTTATAGGACGACGAGTTATCGTTATACACAATACACAGCCCTCTCACACCACCAGCCATCTTTGAGTTTCCGGAACATAACATTCCGGAAAGCACGCCGCGGGTTGAGACTCTTGGGGATCCTCACTCCTAAGAATTGACTAAGTATTTGAGAGTACTTATCATCTTACGTGGGCTGCCACAGGGCGGTGTCCTTTCTGCCGCTCTCGGCCTGCCGGGAGAAGAGACCGTGAGCAGAGGGGAGGAGCCGAAACCAAGCCGGTGAAAAGGAGGTGGCCTGAGGGCGTACTTCCAAATTGGAGGGATTGAATGAGTACATATTCTTCGGAGAAATGCATCCCTCTGGATCTTCTTTTGAACAAGTCCAAGCTGGAGGAAGCTTTCAATACCTTGTTTCAAGAGGGAGGGATGGAAAGGGAATTCGCGGATGCGGATCTCTCCCTGGAAGGGTTGGAGAGGGAAGAGGATCGGGAGGAAACCCGCCGGGGATCGGATTACGCAGAGGAAGAATCGGAGGACGAAGGTCCGGCCGCTGAAGGGGGAATCTATGCCGAAGAATTTGAAGACGACCCTGTCACGTGCTATCTCAAGGAGGTGGCAAGCTATCCGCTGCTGACCCAAGAAAGAGAGATCGAACTGGCCCAGATCATTCGCCGGGGAGAGGAGGACCTCGTCCGGATGGTGGTGGATCATGCCGATCAGGACCCGGCTCTACTGGATCTTCAGGGCAAGATCGAGAAGCTCATCTGCCACGAGAAGACCTTTCCAGGAGTGCGGGACAAGGTCCTGAAGGTTATCCTGCGCACCCTAGAGCGCGGCATGGAAACTCATCCGGATCAACCGCTCTTTTCTCAGCTCCTTGTCCGCACACGATCCATCATGGCATCCATCGATCTCGCCAAACAGGAGATGGTGAAAGCCAACCTGCGCCTGGTCCTCAGTATTGCAAAACGGTACCGGGGACGCGGCATGAGCTTTGACGATCTGATTCAGGAAGGGAACCTGGGGCTCATCAAGGCGGTGGGCCGGTTCGATCACACCAAGGGAAACCGGTTCAGCACCTATGCCACATGGTGGGTCCGGCAGAGCATCATCCGCGGGATTTACGACAAGACTCGAACCATTCGTCTTCCCGTTCATTTTATCGAAATGAAGAACCTGTTCTACAAGGTTTTCTACGAGCTTTTGAAAGAACTGGGACGGGAGCCCGCGCCCCATGAAATCGCAGAGCGGGCAAAGCTGCCCATCGAGAAGGTCCAAACCGTTCTCACCATGGCGTCGCAGCCCATTTCCCTGGAGACGCCCATTGGAGACGACGAACAGCGACTGGGAGATTTCATCGAGGACGAGCGGGCAGCGTCTCCCATGGAGGAATGTTCGGACAGGGAACTGGCCGAGATGACCCGGGCGCTCCTTTCCAGCCTGCAACCTCGGGAAGAGAAGATCCTGCGGTTGCGTTTCGGTATCGACGGCCAGCCTGCGGAAACCTTGGAGAAAATTGGACGATCGTTCAAAGTCTCCAAGGAAAGGATTCGACAGATCGAGAAGAAGGCCCTGCGAAAACTCCGAAACCCCAATCGGCAAGCCACTCTCAAGACTTTTATCGAATGAAGGAGACCCTGGTGAGTCCAGGGTCTCCCGCGGAGTGCCCTTCCTCCTTGTGATTTTTCCACGAACCGGCTTCAGCCGAAGGCGAGAGTTCCAAGCTCCGATGCTCCTGCCCAAGATGCTCACACTGGTTTGGTCCATCAACCTGACCCCGCTTCTCCTTGCTTTTTTTTTCCACCGAAAGTGGGACGGCCCCCTGGATCGAGGCCGAAAGTTTTCCGACGGAGAAGCTCTATTCGGTTCTCACAAAACTTTGCGCGGGGTCGTGGGGGGGGTCCTGGCAGGCCTGATCCTGGGGCCGTTCCTTGGCTTTCCCTGGCATGTGGGCCTGGGGTGTGGAGTCCTCAGCATGCTGGGGGATCTTCTCTCCAGCTTTGTGAAAAGACGAATCGGCCTCGAGGCGGGAAAGGTCGTGCCCGGCCTGGACCAGGTGTTTGAGGGCGGCCTGCCGCTCCTGGTACTGGCTCCCCATTACTCCCTGAACATGCTGCAGATGCTGACCTACCTCGGGATCTTCGGATTGGGGGCTTACGGGGGATCCAGTCTTCTTCACAAGACTCTCATGACCAGGCCCTTTGACGACTACCCTCGGCCGATGCGTCCCAGCGTCCGGTTTCGAGAGCTTCGATCTTGCCGTATACAGGCCAACCCCCTGCGGATTCTGCTCAATTTCGAGGACGCAGTCTATTATCATCTCTTCATGAAAACCTTTTTCCGGCTTCTGAGATTATACGATAAGGGAAAGGAAAACGCCCTGCGGATGAGACTTCGAAGTGTAGTTTTCACTTTTCGAGACCTCCCACCTCCCTTTGATGGTTACACGATCCTGTTTCTTACCGACCTGCACCTGGACGGACTGGCCGGGCTGACCGAAAAGGTGCAGTCCGTGGTGAGGGACCTCACTGTGGATTTGTGCATCTTGGGAGGCGACTTCCGAATGGAGAATTCCGGTTCTTCCGCCGAGGCCCTGTTGCGGCTCGATCAGCTGGTGCCCCATATTCACAGTCGAGATGGAATCCTGGGTGTCCTGGGGAACCACGACTGCATCGAAATGGTCCAAAGCCTCGAGAAAAGCGGCATATCCATCCTGCTCAACGACGCGGTAAAAATCCACAGGAACGGCCACGATATCTGGGTTGTAGGAGTGGACGATCCCCATTACTACCAGTGCCACGATGTGGAGCAGGCTTTCCTGCAGGTCCCGACGGGAGCGTTTTCTGTGTTTGTGGCTCATTCCAACGAAATCTACCGCGAGGCTTCCCTTCAACAGCCCAAGCTGTACCTGTGTGGGCACACCCATGCGGGTCAGATTCGCATTCCTTACCTCGGAGCTGTTTTCACCCATAGCCGGGCACCACGCAGTCTGAGCTACGGGACATGGAGCCACGAGAACATGATGGGGTATACCAGTTGTGGGGTGGGTGTCTCGGGCATCCCGGTCCGCTTCGCCTCCGAGGGCGAAATCGTCTTCATTCGTCTCCGGAAGGGGGACACTGCCTCAGCATCGGTTCTCGATCCCTAGGGGAGCCATCGGAGGGGCCCGGGAAGACCCGTTCTCTTGCCGATCCGGGCAGCTGTGCGCCGGTCTCGATCCTTCTATCGTCTTCGAGGACTCTTGGGTTTCTCTCCAAGGATTACCGTGACGGTCTCCCGGCCTCCTTCCCAATGGACCACCTCCAGACGCACCCGGTCTCCCGGCTTCCGCTTCCGTATTTTCCGAATGAAGCTGTCCGCGTCCGTGACGGGTTCACCGTCGATCCGAACGATGATATCCCCCCCGACGGTCAGAATGGTGTTTCCTATTTGGGCTCGGGCGTTCCCTCCCCGGATGCCGGCCTTATCCGCGGGTCCCTTGGGGACAACCTCCATGACCATTGCTCCCGATTGGACGGGCAGGCGGAGGGATTCGGCCAGGTCACGGCTCAAGGTCATCAGGCTGGCTCCGAGCCATGGGTAGGAGTAATATCCCTTGTCGATCAGTTCGCGGATGACCGTTTTGGCCGTATCGATGGGCGTGGCGAACCCTATTCCCACATTGACTCCCGTGGGACTAAAAATGGCCGTGTTGATCCCGATCATTTTCCCCGAGGAATCGATGAGCGGTCCTCCTGAGTTGCCCGGGTTGATGGACGCGTCCGTCTGGATGATGTCTTCCACCAGGATGCCGCTGGTCGCCCTCAGGGTCCTCCCCAGAGAACTGATGACCCCGGTGGTGAGGGTTTGCCCCAGGCCGAAGGGATTTCCAATGGCTAGAACCTTTTGCCCCACCTTGAGGTTTTCCGAGACTCCCATGGGGATCACCACCAGATCCGACCTTTTTGCATCGATTTTCAACACGGCTACATCCGTATCCGGGTCGGCCCCGATGAGCTTGGCCATGAACCTCTTTCCGCTGGCAAGCGTCACTTCCAGTTTACGGGCATTCTCGACCACGTGATAATTGGTAAGGATGTAGCCCTCGGCATCGATGATGGAGCCGGAACCCGCCCCTTCCCTCGGAACGGCATTGAAGAAGAAATCCCGCTCCAAGACCGTGCTGGTGATATTGACCACACCGGGCGCCAGCCGCTGATAGAGCTCGATGTTGTTGCGCTCGTCTTCGGTCATGGCGAAGGCCGTTGGAGCCACTCCACCAAGAATCACGACAACCCACAACAGAAGGCACACCCGAAATCCGAATGGTCGGTTCCCATAGCCCACCTCATGGGCAATTCCGAGAAGATCTCCCGAACGATCGACTCTCTTTCGCTTCATAGGCATTAGAACTCCCTTCGCCCCAACCGGGTCCTGTTTCTGAAAAACCAATAGACCAATATCCCCGCAAGAATCCACCGAACCCATTGCTTCCATGGGTGGCGCATTGCGGGGAGCTCCTCCTGTATCCGGTGCATGGGCACCGCGAACCCGATGCCGATGCCGCCGACGGTGAGACCCATGATGGCCGTGTTCATACCAACCAGTTCTCCCCTGGAATTGACCAGGGCCCCGCCGGAATTGCCCGGGTTGATGGAGGCATCCGTTTGGATGAGGTCTCGGAGCACCAGACTCCCGCTCCTCACATTTCGTCCCACCATACTCACGGTCCCTGTCGTCAGGGTCTGTCCCAGGCCAAAGGGGTTTCCCACGGCAAGCACCTTTTCGCCGATTTGTAGCTGCCGGGAATTCCCTCCCACAATGGGGGTCAGGGGTTGTCGGCCCACTTCGACCTTCAATAGAGCCAAGTCTCCCTCGGGGTTGGTTCCCACAATCCTGCCCGTGAGGTGCCTTCCGTCGCTGAGGGCCACCCGAACATCCCCGGCCCGGGCGATCACATGATAGCTGGTGAGTATGAGCCCGTCTTCCTTGAGGACGATTCCCGACCCGGTGCCGGCTCCCGGAACCACGCAATGGAAAAACTCCCAATCGCAGATTTCCGTGGTGATATTGACCACGGAGGGAGCTACCCTTTCATAGACGGAAATGGTATTTTGCTCCTCGGAGGTCAAGGCGGCGCATGATTCCACACGCGGGCACATGAACTCCGTAACAAGAAGGAGGAATATGAGGCATGAGAATCGCTTCGGGGATTGCATGACATTCGAAACCTTCCGGCGGCGGACACTGCGAACGCCTATACCTGGGATCCGGGTCACGGACCGAAAGACGAGATCCGAATATGTAACCATAGCACTAATTTCCAACGAGACCAACGTAAATGCCCTGAGAAGCCATGAGATTTGACCTGACAAAGGCAGAATGGTTCTCCAACCCGTGGACATGGATCACTTCTTTCTTCCTGTTGCAGTTTCTGGGTTCCCTGGTGGTGATTCAAAGCCTTCGTGTCAACCCTCGGGACACCTATCCCGCCATGGCCTTTCTCGTCCTGGGAACACTCATATCGGGGGCATTCGCCTGGCTGGGACCTCGGATACGCGTCAGCGAAGGGGGAGCCAGGTGGGTTCCCGCCCTTTTCTATGCCCTGTTCATCTTCAGCCTTTCCCAGCAATCCTTCCGTGATGTCGCTTTTCCCTCCCTTAACACCGATATCTTCCATCCTCTGGAGTACTGGAGCCTTTCCATCCTCCTGTGCTGGTGGATGGAACCGGGTTGCCGGTCGCGATCCTTGAGGGCCTTCACTCTTCGGGTCTTTGCCGTGGGTATGGCCTACGGGCTCCTGGACGAAGCCCACCAGGCTTTTATCCCCGGACGGGAGCCCAGTCTTCTCGACCTGGCTCTCGACCTGACGGGCATCGCCCTTGGCTGGGGCACCTTCCTGACCCTGCATCGCCTCTTTCGGGGAATCACAACCAAATGCCCCCCCTCTCTCGACCCATGAGAAGGCCGCGTGGGCCCGTCGCCTGTCCTCTCCGATTCATTTCTGCGTCATTTCAAGAGCAGAGGATGGCTGTGACTCCGAAAGCATAACAACCCGCCAAAACGTCATCGAGAACAATACCGACTCCCCCTCGAACCTTTTTTTCCAGAAGGCGGATCGGCCAAGGTTTCCATATGTCGAACACTCGAAAGGCCACCAAGCCCCCCAGGAGCGGTCCAAACCCGCCGGGCAGGAAGAGAACGGAAACAAGATATCCCATGATCTCGTCCAACACTACCTGGCCGGGATCCTGTGTCCCCAGCTCCTGCTCCGCCTTTTCACAGGCATGGCAACTTATCCCGAAGAAGACCAGAAGGAGGAGAGATCCGAGGGCGAAGGGCAGCAACCTCACGCAATAAGCTGTCGGAATTCCCACGAGGAGCGTCGCGGCCGTCCCCGGGGCGAGAGGAATTCTTCCGACAGGCCCAAGCGTTGCCAGCCGTCCCCATGGACCGAGTGCCCCTGGTTCCTCCCCCCGTAACTGTTTCATAAATACCTCCTCCTATGGACATCTCGATCGGTCCGTCCCGGAACTCCGAAACATCCCCGCAGGTTACGGCCCTTTCCTGATTTGCTTTGAAACATCAAACATGATATGCCAAAACCGAACAGTGAAAAGGAAAACAAGCGGCCCGGACCCGTTCGAATGGCGGATGAAGACCAGTGACGCCGAGTGACCATCCTACTCTAAAATCCGTTGACTTTCATTACCAGGAGACCTTCTTCCGGTTGATCAATCCGGAAGATTACCCGGCCTTCGGGATCAATCCGGAAGACGTCCCCATGGGCACTTTCGCTTCCGAGGACCACCCCAGTTTTTTACCAAGCCGATTCGGCGGAAACGCTTATGGTCTTGGGTTGATCGAACAGAGCGTCTTGACCGCCGCAGACACGGAATTTCTCGAAAAGCTCGATTTTCGAGACACTCAGGAAATTTCCCGAAACCTGAAACGGTTGAACGCCATCTATCAAAAGCTTGGGCTTCTGATTCGTTTCAGCCGGACAGGAAAGCGCTATTTTCTCATACCCATCAACCTGGTAGCTCACTCCCTGCAAGAGATCAAAACAAAGGCGGATGAAATTGAGGAACTGATCATCCGGCACATATGGGAGACTCGAACGGAACGATTGGACATAGGCCTGCTCACTCGAGGTGAGGACCTGATGGTCCATGAGCTCACCGCCCGATTGTCCAGCCACCGGATCTTTCTGTTTGAGTCGCTGGAAAAGCTTCGCTCCTGGCGAGTTCCGCTCGATATCCTGCTACTGCCCAAGGACATCTTCGAATACCTGCTGGAGCAGCCGCTTCCCAGAAAATCCAAGAAACCTCTGAGTCGCCATCGCTTGTACCAGTACGCCATGTACCTGGCCGGTAAGCTCCACGATGTCATCGAACCCACGGGGAAGCTCCTCGTTTTGGCCAACGCTCCCGAGCCCGGGGAGGATGAAATCTGTCGTGTTTCCTTCAAGTCCCAGGAGGACCTGAAGTACTTCCTTCTCTTTTCGCATATCTTCAAGACGAGAAGAGAGTACCGGAGCAATCCGGGTCGAAATGAGATGGAAATCCATCTTGCAGACCTTCATTACTTTCTGAACCGCTTCGCTCTTTTCGAACCTCACCTTCGACGGTTGCTCGATCACCAGAAACCCGAGGACCTCAGCGTCGAAGAGATCGACCAGCTGCCGAGATTGAACCTCTGCCTCCCCCAAACCTTCGTAAAAAACCTGGAGAAACAATGGAAGTGGATCTTCGAGCCTTACTTTACCACGAGCCAACTGGTGAAGAAGTCGCCCAGGCAGCATCAGGAATATTGGCAGGAGCGGCTGGAGATCGGCCGGGCCTTGCCGGAAAATCTTTATGTCTTTGTCGGACAGCCTCGACAGCCGGAAGTGACCCAGGCTTCCCTGGAAGATGCCCTCAAGACTTCCGGGATGCAGGGATGCACCCTGGATCTGGTAGCCAAGTACCGGGATTCCTTCGACTATGTCCTCGAAGTCCTGAAGATTTTGGCGAAAATCCGTGATCACGAATTCCCCAAGCTTTCGGAGTTGGAACGATCTCGCCTCAGCAATCCTTTTTACAGCCGAAACGAGAGCTTCAACGCCGTTATCGAGCTCATGAACCAGACCCCGAAGCTGGAGCGGATCCGCCGAATCCTGAATCCTGAAAACATCGAGGGCCCCGTAACCCCCATCCTCGAGAATCTCTCCAAACTTTGCCTTCATGGGCTCACGGCACCCTTGCTGAAGGAAATCCTTCTCATCATGGTGGGCTACAGCCCCATGAGCCGCATCGTTTTCGGAAAACTGTCCGAGAAGACCCTCCGGAGCATTACCGACAGGGCCAGGGAAGACAACTACCGGGACATCGTAGACCTGCTGAGGGTCTGTCGCCTCATGAGCATGGCCGAAATCGCGGCAACCCTGGGAGAGTCTTTCACGGGCGAACAGGCCAAGGAGCTTTACCGGCTATACGACGATGCGATCTTTGTGGCCACGAACCCAAGAATCGACTGGGAGCGTCTCGAGGATCTCCGCATCAGTGCCCTGGGTGGAGTACAAAATAAAGCCATCCGTGAGATGCTCAAGCTCTTCAACCTGTTCGAATTCCTGGATACCTGGCAGGAATTCATGCACAGGGGTCCATTCCAAAAGGAGGTCATTTGTGACTACCAGGAGGACCGGGTTCGGAACCTGGAGGAAACTCTGGAACTGGCGAGGACCGCAAATGAATTCAAGCAAACCTTCATGGGCGATCACATTTTTGGCCAGTCCCACTTTTTTCGTCGTTTCCTGGACACGGAATTTCACGGCACCGGGCATCTCCTTCCCAGGCTGGGGACTCGTGCCGGGTTCATTCTCCTGTGGATCGCCGTGAATTCCGCGGATCGGCATATTATCAATTTCAATCCCCTCCTGGCGGGGGTGTCCGAGGATCGTCGGAACCAGCGCATCGGGAAGATCCGCGAGGCTCTTCTGCAGCTCTGCGTGGAAAACCTGCACCCGTCCCTCTTCGCGGATGTGAAACAAAACCTCGACGAAGGCCGGCCCGCCTTCATATTCAACAGCGGCATTCGCATTACATCCCACGCGAAACAGCGGGTCATTGATATCTCTTTTGTGGACGTGGACGAGAACATTCGCCGGTTGGAGAATCTTCTGACCCACTTCGAATCCCAGCGGCTCCGTGGGGTCTCCCTCAAAAACCTGGAAGAGCTGGAGAGGCTCTTTTCGGAGCTGGAGAGCTTCCATCACTATCTGCACCAACGGGATGGCCAACCTTGCGGCGACCGGTCCAATCTCTCCGAAGGGTTCGAAAGGAAAAACCTGGAAATCGGCAGCATCCGGGAACGACTAAAATCAAACCTCCTCAGTCAGATCTTCGTTCCGGAGGAGGTCTACGATTCCATCAGCGTTCTCGCCAAGCACTGCCCCGAGGTCCTACGGTTCATCCTCCCCGAATTCCATGCATTCGGAAGCCTCATCGAAACATGGCCGACCCGGCGGCATCAGTCTCTTGGAAGATACGTCATGCGATGCCTTGAAAAGTTCCAGGCTTTGATCATCAAGGACCGCAATGCATTCCAGGATCGAAGTACTTTCTACCAGCTTGCCAAGCAGGAATTCGGACCGCTGGCCGAAGAAGGAATCGGAGCAACCCACGCCCAAATGGACATTCTTGAATACATTACCGAGAGGGTTCAAGAACGGTCGAATCTTTGCCAGGCACTGAACCTCTCATTGATCTTCCAGGACATCGGGAAAGTCACCCCCTACCGGGTCTCTTTTCCGGAGATTGCCGATTCGTGGACCCATGCCGAAGCGGGGGGGCGAATCCTGGAGGGATCCGACATCCTCGAGAGATTATCCTTTGGGAGCCAGGTGGATCAGCTCGTAGTCTACCTCGTTCGCCACCACGGGGTGGTGGGCCGCGTCATCCAGGGAGAAGAACCGGTGATCGCCCTCAAGCCGCTCATCGAAGCTGATGACGACCGACTTTTGGATGCGCTGGTCCTCCACTCGATCATTGCGGCGGCGGCCGTCCAGGAAGGCCTCCTGACCTCGGACCTGCTCGATTTGTTCCTGGCTTACCGTGCCGTGGCTTTGAGGCTCCTTCAGACCAAAACGGACTGGCATTCGTGGTTGCAGGAGCAGCTCAGGGAAAAGGGAGAAACGGTCCTGGCGGAGTTTCAGCTGAGCTTCCACGGCCTGCCGGAAGAACTGGTTCGGCCTGTCCCCCCATGTGCCTGGGACGATACCGACTTGAAGGATGAGGTCTTCCGGCACGGACGGCAGAGTGTTGCCCTGGAGCGCCTTTTCCGGCTGGTGGGAGCTGCCTGGATCGACTACCAGGACCTGCTGATGTATCTGATGAAAATGCCCGTTACTTTCATCTACCGCAAGAAGAAGCTCAAAAGTGTGGGGGTCGGGACCTTTCAACGGCAGCTGGATCAAGCAGCCCGGGTCCATGAGGTGGTTGCGTCCCTGGGGCCCGAGTTGCGCCACTATCTCTTGTTCTGCCTGGATCACCTGGGCGGAGCCATGCGCATTTATCATTTTCATCACTTGGCCCGGCACCTGGAAATCCAGGAAGCCCTGAAACTGCTTGTGACCGCTTTCCTGGCTTTCCATTGCCACTACGGCATCCAGGCGAAAAACGGTTTGCTCAGCTTCGGGGATTTGAGCCAAAAGATCGAAAAGAGGCAAAAGCTCGTCCAGGAATTGCTCCAGGAATCCCCCTTTCCGGAAACCCCTTCCCTGGATTCGGAACCTCCATTGCTTGCCAACCGATATGGCCGGATCCGTTTCCAGTTCCAGACAGATCTGCGTCAGATGGCCCTGGAAGTGGTCTACGAGGATGTCATCCAGGTCGGGCAGATGGCTCGGTCCCTGGAGTCTTACTGGAACCACGATGAACTGACCCGCCATTACCGGCGGATGGTCCAGGTATTGGAGGAGGAGCTGCCTTACGAGATTTCGGATTTGAAGGAAGATCTCAGTTCGGCCTTCGAGAAGCAGCGAGAGAAGATCACCGAAAAGATTCTGCAGACCTTTCGAGAGCGTATGGAAAACATCCACACCTTTCCCCAGTTCCAGCAGGTCCAGGAGGAAATCCAGTCATTGGGGACAGACCTGACCTTTTCGGAAGGACAACAGTTTCTGCTTCGTGAGATGTTTGAATTCCACCGATCCAGGCTTCGGGAGCACTATCTGGATTCCATCCACCAAAAGATTCAATCCTTCAAACGGCAATCGGACCTGATCGAGTACTGGGACCGGCTGAAACTCGAGCTTTATTCCCTGCGGGCGTTTGTGGGCAAGGAGTACGAATCTCTCATCGCCCAGCTCATGGACGAGAAATTAAAGGAATTCAGGTAGAGCAAAACGAGAGCTTTCCCCGATGCGCCTCACACGGGGAGGTCATCTTTCACCAGATTCAATGTTCCTCCGGCCAGGATCTGTTTTCTCTGGCGCTCCGACACTTCCAGCAGTGTCATGACGGTTTTCCCATCCACCAGAACCGGAATCTCCCGGTCTCCCTTGGCCACTCGCTCCCGAACGGCGGGAAAGGACACCCTGGAACCATCCCGAATGGAATCGTAGTCCTTGGGTTCCAAGAAGGTCAGGGGCAAGATCCCGAAATTGCACAGATTGGCCTTGTGAATCCTGGCGAAGCTCCTGGCGATTTTGGCCCGTACCCCCAGGTAACGCGGGGCAAGGGCTGCATGCTCGCGGCTGGACCCCTGTCCATAGTTCTCTCCCCCCACCACAAGCACGGCGCCTTTACGTCTGCACTTCTCGGCAAAGTCCGGGTCGATCTGGGAAAAGACGAATTCGCTGATGGCACCGATATTGGATCGCAAGGGAAGGACCTTGCTCCCCGCAGGCATGATCGTATCCGTGGAAATGTTGTCCCCGACCTTCAAGGCAACTTCCAGCTCCAGGCTTTCGGGGAGCGGATCCATGGAAGGCAGGGGCTTGATGTTGGGTCCTCGGAATACCTCCGTTCCGGCGATGTCCTTGGACGGAAACACAATGGACTTCTCATCGACGAGATATGGCTGGGGATCGCGAATCCGTGGGTACGGCATCTCCCTTTCCAGATCACGAGGGTCCGTGATGACTCCTTTAAGTCCTGCCGCCGCGGCTGTCTCGGGCGAGCAAAGGTAGACCCGATCATCCTTGGTGCCCGAACGCCCCGGGAAATTTCTGGGCATGGTCCGCAGACTCACCTGTCCTGTACCGGGAGCTTGTCCCATGCCGATGCAGCCCAGACAACCCGATTCGTGGACGCGCGCGCCCGCCTGCAGCAGCGAAACAAGTCCCCCGCGCTCGGCGACATTTTCGAGGACCTGGCGACTCCCCGGGTTGATGTGGAAGGAAACATTGAGATGACAGTGTCTTCCTTCGAGGATCCCGGCCACCACCATCAAATCTCGAAAAGACGAATTGACGCTGCTGCCCACGATCACCTGGTGCACTTCGGTCCCTGCCGCTTCACGCACGGGAACCACGTTGCCCGGAGAAGACGGGCAGGCAATGAGGGGTTCCACCCTGGACAGATCGATCTCCGCATGTTCGTCGTAATGGGCACCTTCATCGGCATACAATTCCTGCCAGACATTTCCACGTCCCTGGGCTTCCAGGTAGGCTCTGGTATTGCCGTCGGAGGGAAACACCGTGCTGGTCGCCCCCAATTCCGTGCCCATGTTCCCGATGGTCTCCCGGTCCGTTGCGGAAAGACTGCCCACCCCCGGCCCATAGTATTCGATCACCTTCCCAACACATTGTTTCACCCCATAACGGCGAAGCATCTCGAGAATCACGTCCTTGGCACTGACCCAATCGGACAGTCGACCTGTCAGTCGGACCCCGAGCACCCGGGGGCAGGGCAAAAAGTAAGGATGGCCCGCCAGTGCCATGGCCACATCCAAGCCTCCCGCACCGATCCCGAGCATCGAGATGCCCGCTGCGGCCGGGGTGTGACTGTCGGACCCCAAAATCGTCTTTCCAGGAATACCAAACCGTTCCATGTGCACCTGGTGGGAAATTCCGTTTCCCGCAGGACTGAAATGGAGTCCGTACCGGGCGGAGCATGTCTGGAGGTATCGATGATCGTCGGCATTCCTGAAATCCGACTGCAGAATGTTGTGGTCCACGTATTGAACCCCCAGCTCAGCACGGATTCGCCGCAGGCCCAAAGCTTCGAATTCGAGCATGACCATGGTTCCTGTCGCGTCCTGGACAAGGACATGCTCGATCTTGATGCCAATTTCTTCTCCGACGGCAAGACGTCCTTCCACCAAGTGGGATTCCAAAATCTTGTATGTCAGGTTTTTTGCCACAGGTCCCTCCAAATCAGACCAGTCCGCTCTCTCGTTTCCGATTTAAAAACCTCGAGAGGAATACAGCCTCGGGGCATTCCCGTGCCGGCCGCAACTCCATGATGGGATACAGGCAGGTCGATGTCCTGAGGTAAGAGGTGAAGAGGATATTGCTTGAAAGGCCGGGGGCATGGCCCGATCTCCTTGAGCCATCTGCAGCATTCCAGGCAATTTGGGGGGATCTTTGACCCATTCCCGGAAAAGCCGGAAGAAACGGGACAATCCGCCGCCCGCATAAGAATTCCCGCAGAGAGTGCCGTGCGGGTTTCATGTTGGAACCCCGGATCCTTGAGTCAAAACCACGCGTACGAAAAAAAGGGTTACCCCCTCTGGATGCTGGATGGAAGTAACCCCGTGGGGAACGGATTTTGTGCGCGACCAAGCGGGTTTTGAAGGAGGTACGGCAACTATTCCCCCTGTTCTCGGTATCCGACCGAACACATGCCTGAGGATGCCGCGGCCGGCACAGGTTGGCAAAATTGTGCAGCCAGTCTCTGCAAGCAGCATAAAAAGCTGTGCTCAGGAGAAGCGGGTACTGAATCGTGCCGTACTCTGCTAATCCGGTCTACTTCACCTTGTCGCTCAGGCTCTTGCCTGGTTTGAACTTGACCACCTTGGAGGAGGGAATGGTAATCTTCTCTCCTGTCCGGGGATTGCGTCCTTCCCTCTGGGACCTCTTCCCAACGCTAAAGGTGCCGAAGCCGACCAGCGTAACCTTTTCTCCCCTGGCCAACGCTGAGCTCACTGCGGTAATAAATCCATCCACAGCCTTTTCCGCGTGAACCTTGGCGATCTTCCCATCCCCCGCAATCTTGGATACCAGTTCCGCCTTCGTCATACTCTTTCCTCCTCTTTTCCACGAGTTAGCTTATCACCCAGCTCTCTCCTCCTTCTCCGGGTGGTTGAAACAGCCCTCCCCCCACCATTTTGCGGACCATGGCCCCACGGCTTGATCCCCCTTTCCCCCTTGTATGTCTCCCCGGGGGAAAGAATGGTGGAAGCCCTCTCGGGGCTTTTCAACCCCCTATCCGACGCCTTAACCACCCCCCATCGAAGTTTCAAAAAGATCGCAAAGAATTGGTGTCTGCAGACACACCGAAAGGCGCAGCCGCCTCTGCCCACACACAGGAACACGGCATCCCGGCCTTGAGAGTTCTGCCGAGTACGGAATCTTGAAATTTATGAACACCGAACAAGTCGGTTCTTTGGCTAAAAAGGTGTACAGCCTTCAAAAATTGGCGGTATTGTAAAACCACCGTTTTAGAAAAATCAACTAATTTCAATGCTTGAATCCTTACGGTGCAAGGGATTTTGCCCTCGTGAGCTCTCGAGTTTGCTAATATCAAATAAAACTAATGTTATTGACTACTTGTAAATTCCGGGATATATTTATAAGCAAGAATAGGGAGGATATCTTGAGGGAGCGATCCTTCATACGTCCCTGACGTGAGATCGCAAGTTCTTCCTCCTTCGCGGATGTTGACCTTCCCGGCGCGCATAGAGTCAGGAAATCCGTATTGTTGAGTCGCTCTTCTTGGGATATGGACAGGCAGTTCTTTCAATTCTTCCCAAAACCCAATAACCAAGGAGGTGTCCCATGGCGATACGAGTACTCATAGAAAGGGAAATCGAGCCGGGCAACGAGTTGAAACTTCACCAAACCCTCACCCAGTTGCGGGCCGAAGCAACCATGGCCAAGGGTTACATTTCGGGGGAAACCCTCCGAAGCTTGGACAATCCCAACAGGTTCCTCGTTATCAGCACATGGAACAGCATCGAGGACTGGAAGAACTGGGAGAACAGCGCAGCTCGAAAGAAGTACCGGGAAGGATTACGGGACACGATGCGCTGCGCCGAGAAGACAGTTGTCTATACCTACATGTAGTTTCCCCACTTTTGCATTTCTCCACCCTGCGGCACTCTCATCCACTCCTTTCCGGGGGAGTGGATGAGGGGTCAAAGAGAGCTTCGTTGTACCCGATAGACCCCCGCCTCCGCCCTCAAAGCCGACACAACCCTCTGGAGATGATGGGTGTCCTTGACTTCGATCCTCAAAAGGCACACCGTGACATCACCGCCCGAAGAATCCAGATGCACGTCGAGGATATTGGCATCCAACTGTCCCAGCACCCCGCTCAGGCCTGCCAGCATTCCCTTTTCCTTGGCGCAAACCACCTTGATATCCACGGGGTAGACCTGCCCATGGCCGGAGTCCCACTGGACTTCAATCCTTCGGTCGGAATCTCCCCGGGTGAGGTTCCTGCATCGGCCATGATGGACGGTAATCCCCCGGCCACGCGTGATATACCCTACAATGCCATCCCCCGGCACCGGGTTGCAGCACTTGGCCATGCGGACCAGGAGATCATCCGCACCCTGCACCCTGACCCCGCCCCCGGGTGCGGTCGTTTTCCGTTTTTCCTGGGGTATGAACTCCGCCTCCTTTTCCGTCACCTCCTCCTGGGAAGGAGAGGGAAGCCTGCCGATGATCTGGGAGGGGGAAATCTTTCGGTACCCGATGTTTGCGAGCAAATCGTCCACGGTCTTGAAGGAGAGACTTTTGGCTGCCTCCAGCAGTTCCGGGGAGTTGAGGTAACGGCTGAAATTCAGCCCCTTCTTGCGAAACTCCCGTTCGCAGACCTCCCGTCCCATGCTCAGGGAGCGTTCCCGTTCCTCGGCCTTGATCCAATGGCGAATACGGGTCACGGCTTTGGATGTCTTGACAAACTTCAGCCAATCCTTGCTCGGCCGGTGATTGGGTGAGGTGAGGATCTCGATGGTGTCTCCGTTTCGCAGTTCCTGGCGAAGGGGAACGAGCTTACCGTTGACCCGTGCTCCCACACAGCGGTGACCCACCTCCGAATGGATTTCATAGGCAAAGTCCACGGGCGTCGAACCCCGAGGGAGCACCTTGACCTCTCCCTGGGGAGTGAAAACATACACCTCCTCGGGGTAAAGATCGAGCCGCCCCTCTTCGAAGACCGCCTTTGGATCCTTCCACGGCTGATTCCATTCCAGGAGCTCCCGCAGCCAGGAGTAGCGCTGAGTCTCCTGCTCGTTGATTTTTCCCAGGGGTTTCCCTTCCTTGTACACCCAGTGGGCCGCAATCCCTTCGTTGGCGGTCCGATTCATTTCCTCCGTGCGGATTTGCACCTCCATCTTCTCGCCGTAAGGTCCGATCACCGTGGTATGAAGCGACTGGTACATATTCGACTTGGGTTTGGAGATGTAATCCTTGAAACGTCCCGGAACGGGTTTCCACAGGTCGTGGATCATCCCCAGCGCTTCGTAGCACGCCTTGACGGAATCCACGATGATACGAAAGGCAATCAGATCGTAGACCCGTTGCAGGTCCAGGTTTTGCCGGATCATTTTTTGGCTGATGCTGTAGAGGTGCTTGGGCCGCCCGCTGACGATGCCCTGAATGCCGTATTCGGTCAGTTTGACCGTCAGGATCTCTTTCACTTCCTCGATGTAACGACGCCGATCTTCCTCCGTGTTGGCCAACCCTTGCACGATCCTTTCGTAAGCCTCGGGGTCCAGGCATCGAAACGCAAGATCCTCCAGTTCCTGTTTGATCCACTCGATTCCCAGGCGTCCCGCCAGAGGAGCATAGATGTCCATGGTTTCGTGGGCCAGAAGCTCCCGGTCTTCGGAATCACTCGTGGTCATGGTCCTCATGTCGTGCAGACGATCGGCCAGTTTGACCAACACCACCCGAACATCCTGGGACAGGGCGAGGATCATGTTGCGCAGGTACTCGGTCTGTTTTTCCTTTCGTCTGCTGAATGCGAGCCGGGTCAGTTTGGTCACCCCCTGCACAATATGCAGGACCTTGGGTCCGAACTCCCGTTCCATGTCCTCGATGTTGATCCGGTTCCCCTCCAGGACCTCATGAAGCAGCCCGGCGGCTATGCTCTCTTCGTCCAGTCTCATTTGGGCCAGGATGCCGGCCACGGCGAGGGAATGGAAAAGATAGGGCTCTTTTTGAGATCGGATCTTGCCCTCATGGAAGCCGGCCGCAAAAACGTAGGCCTTCTCGAGCAAAGCTCTGTCGGCTTCAGGGTAATAGTCCAGGACTCGATCAATGATTTCGAAAAACCGCACGGCCTTTACTCACTCGGGGAGGATGATCGATAGGTCTTTCAGGGAGTGTCTCTCTTTTCGCCAGGGGTGTCCTCTCCACCTGATCTCTCCCGACCAGGGGCGAAAGGATCGAGATGCGGTAGAGAACCGACCTTCCTCGATGACCTTTAGCGAGCCAGGAGCGTCTCTCCCGTCATTTCTTCCACTTCCCTCACAAGGCGAGTCAACAGATCGGATTCACTTACTTTCTCCACTCGTCTCCCTTTCTTGAACAGGATCCCTTTGCCCTTTCCCCCGGCGATCCCCACATCCGCCTCCTTGGCCTCCCCCGGCCCGTTCACCACACATCCCATGATGGCCACCTTCAAAGGGGTCTTCACTTTCTTGAGGACCTTTTCCGCCTCCTGTACCAGAGGGATCAGGTCGATTTCCGTTCGACCGCAGGTGGGGCAGCTCACCAATTCGATTCCTCTGTCTCGCAGGTGCAGAGTTCGGAGGATGCTGTAGGCGATGGGGATCTCCTCTTCGGGGGTGCTGGTGAGGGAGACGCGAAGGGTATCCCCGATTCCCTCATGAAGAAGGATTCCAATGCCGAGGGCCGATTTCACCGTGCCGCTGATGAGAGTCCCCGCCTCGGTCACGCCCAAATGTAGAGGATAGTCCGTTTTCTGAGACAGAAGACGGTACGATGCGACGGTATCGAGCACGTCGGAGGATTTCAGCGAGATTTTGATGAGATCGAAGTCCAGTTGTTCGAGGAGCGTCACGTGGCGCAAAGCGCTTTCGACCATAGCTTGGGGAGTCGGCCGGCCGTATCGGGCCAGGAGGTCCTTCTCGAGGGAGCCGCTGTTGACCCCGATGCGAATGGGTATCCGACGCTCCTTGGCCGCATCGACGACCTTTCGGACCTTGGAAGGGCCTCCGATATTTCCAGGGTTCAGCCTGAGCCCGTCCACCCCGGCGCGCATGGCTCCCAGAGCCAGGCGGTGGTCGAAATGGATGTCTGCAATGAGAGGGATTCCAATTGCCTGCTTGATACGGGACAGTTGTTCCACCGCAGTTTCATCGGGAACCGCCACCCGGACGATCTCACATCCCACTTCCTCCAAGCGGTGGATCTGGTCCACGGTCTTCCGAAAGTCACGAGTATCCGTGTTTGTCATGGACTGAACTACAATGGGAGCATCCCCACCAATGGGAACCTTTCCAACATGGATCTGCCGGGTAAACTTTCTCGGACTCGACTCGTGCAAATCAACCTCCATGGTCATTCCTGGATTCCCCAAGTGGGGCTTCTCAAGGCCGCATTTTTGCTAATTTTATAGAATCTCCAGGTCCTTGCCAAGCTCTCGACATATAAAGTGCTTCCCACAGAAGGGGTTTCATAGTAATTGTCCCTCTGACGGCCCATTCCCCTGTATCCCCTGACCACGAGCGGAGCTATGGCTGAGCTGCGAGTCTTGTTTTGTTCCCCTGAAGTCTCTCCCTACGCTAAAACCGGCGGACTTGCCGATGTCTCCGCATCGCTTCCCCCGGCGCTGAAAGACCTAGGCTGCGATGTCCGCGTCTTCATGCCCCTCTACCGCTGCAGTCACGACAAAACCCCATTGGTGCCCCTAGCGGAGAACCTGCCGGTGCGGGTGGGCACCCAGACCTACCATGTCCATTTCTGGCGTTCCGACAGCCCGTCGGGGGTCCCCATCTATTTTCTCGAGAAGGACGAATTTTTTGATCGGACACATTTGTACGGCACTCCCACCCGGGGTGATTACGAAGACAACGCCGACCGTTTCGTGACCTACTGTCGTGCCGTCCACAGCCTCTGCCTCCAGCTGGACTGGTTCCCGGACGTATTTCATCTCCACGATTGGCAGAGCGCCCTGGTGGCCCCTTACCAGCAAGTTCATTGGCGATACGATCCCAGCTTCAGTCACGCGGCCGTGGTGTTCACTATTCACAACCTGGCCTACCAGGGAATTATGCCCGCCAGGCAATTTGCCTTGACCCGCCTTCCTTCGGAGGTCTTCACCATCGGGGGGATGGAGTTCTGGGGACAGTGCAACCTCCTCAAGGCGGGCCTGGTTTACAGCGATTTCATCACTACCGTGAGTCCGCGCTACAGTCGCGAGATTCAGGAACCACAGTTCGGACATGGCCTTGACGGTGTGCTCCGGGAAAGGAGGGATCGACTCGTAGGGATTCTCAACGGCATCGACTATAACCAGTGGGACCCGGCCACCGACCCGTTGATCCCCCGAAGATATTCCAGCCGGGATCTCGAGGGCAAAGGCGAATGCAAACGAGTGCTCTGCTCGGAGCTGGGATTCCCGGAGGAGAACCTGGACAAACCTCTGCTGGCCATTATCGGTAGACTCACTGCCCAAAAGGGATTCGATCTTCTCCTGGCGGTTCTCGATGAGTTGCTGGTTTTCTCTACTTCCCTCGTGATTCTGGGCACGGGCGATCCGGATCTGGAGGACCGGCTCAAGGAATATGCCGGGAACCACCCTGGACAGGTTCGTGCTATTTTTCAATTCGATGAATGCATGGCCCATCGGATCGAAGCCGGCGCCGACGTTTTTCTCATGCCTTCGCGCTTTGAACCTTGCGGACTCAACCAGATGTACAGCCTGCGATACGGAACCGTCCCTGTAGTTCACGCCACGGGAGGACTGGACGATTCCGTCGTGGATGTCCTCAGGGACCCCGAGGGCGGCACCGGGTTCAAGTTCTATGAATATACCCCCGAAGCTTTCATGGGTTCCATTCGGGCAGCCTTGGAACTCTATGCCCACAAAGAACGGTGGGCGGCTCTCCAGAGAAGGGGGATGGCTCAAGATTTTTCTTGGAACCGCAGCGCGGGGCAATACGTGGAAGTCTACCGTAGAGCGCTGGAGCGCAAGCAGAGGTTCTGAGCCGCAACGCATCCGGATCCTGTTTGTTGCCGATCACAGGCCCGCCCCTGTGGACTTGAGCAGGTGATGCAAGAGGAGGGAAGCCAGGCCAAGGAAGGTAAAGAACCCCCCGACATCCGTCGCCGTAGTGACAAAAACGCTCGATCCCAGGGCAGGATCAAATTTCATCTTTCTCAGGGTGATGGGCACGATGGCACCGAAAAATCCGGCGAGGACCAGATTGGCGGTCATGGCCATCCAGAGGATCAGGGAAAGCCAGCCGTTGTGGTGCCAGGCATAGGCAATGGCTGCCATGACTATCCCGCAGATCAACCCGCAAAACAGCCCGATCCCCGTCTGTTTCAATAAAATCGGCAAGCACCCGCGAACCTTGAGTTCCCCCAAGGCCAGGGCTCGCACCACTACGGTCAGGGACTGAGTTCCCGCATTTCCCCCCATTCCGGCCACAATGGGCATGAGGGAGGCCAGGGTCACAAAAGAGGCGATGGTTTCCGAAAACAGGCTTACGGTGTACGCGGCCAGAATAGCTGTGCATAAGTTGATCAGAAGCCACGTAACCCGCAACCTCACGGCCCTGGAGAGAGGAGAGGTGATTTTTTCCTCGGTATCCAGGTTGGCCAGATGGTACATGTCTTCCGTAGCTTCTTCCGCCATCACGTCAAAGACGTCATCGTAGGTGATGATTCCCACCAGGCGTTGCTCGGCATCCACCACGGGAACGGCAAGGAAGTCATAACGACTCATGACCTCGGCCACTTCCTCGATATCCTGGTCCACCTTCACGGCAATAACATTCTTGTGCATCACATCCCGGACATATCGTTCCGGGTGTTCCATGATCAAGTCCCGAAGGGAGACGAACCCTATGAGTCGGCGGGCCTGGTCCACCACGTAGACGTAGTAGATGGTCTCCTTCTTGGGTGCCTGCATGCGCAAGTGGTCGAGAGCGGTCCTGATGGACATATCCGGTCGGAGGAATGCGTAGTCGGTGGTCATATGCGCACCGGCGCTTCCTTCCGGATAGGTGATCAGCCTGAGAAGCTCCTGCCTTTCAGCTTGTACCAGAAGAGACAGGATCCGTTCCCGGGACTGCTCATCCAGTTCCTCTACCAGGTCGGCCCGGTCATCCGGGCTCATCAGTCCGATCAGTTGAGGAAGGATGGATTTGGGGAGGTGATCGAGTGTTTCCCGCTGCATTTCGAAGGGGACAAATTCAAAGATGGGCAAGGCTTCGGCCAGGCCGACCAATTCGATGTATCGAGCCAGTTCCGATGGGCTGAGCTTGGCCAGTTGCTCCGCCGCATCCGCCGGGTGGAGGTTTTCGAAGGCACTCCGGAGAGCATCGCGGTTTTCTTCTTGAATCCATTGCCGCAGCTGTTTTTCCCTCAGTTCATCCACCATGGCTGACTCCCGGACTTCAATTTGGTAGCGGGTCCCTCGACCGACAAGGTCCGTGCGGGAAGATAGCATTAGTAACAGAACGAAAGAAGCTTTTCAACGAATACGGACCCTTGGAAACGATCCGCGGAATTTGAGCCAAAACAGCCCGCCATGTTCCCTAACATCGGCCGTCCCCGTCCGATTTTCCTCCTTGACCCTGATGGGACGATGCCGTTAAATCCACAGGTGGTTTTATTCTTTTTTTGGACCTTCAGAAGCAGGGGACCCCCGGGCATGAAACAGGTTTCGGAAAAGCACTGGCAGTACCTGGGCCGTGTGCTGGAAAATGGAATCAAGGCGATCGATGCTCGACGGGCGGAGACGTTCGACATGGCGATGGCCAAGTTCATCGAGGCATCCGATACTCTCGGACTGGTCGACCTGGTTTCCACGGCAAGAAAGTTTTTGGGGTTCCGCTCGGAACACCTGACCACCGGCTGGAATGAAGAGGCTGCCGCGACCTTGAGTTTTTCCATGGGCACCCTGCTCGAGAAGATGCAATCCATGAATTATGGCCCGGACTTTCTCGGTGGACTTGACGAAGTTTCCCTCTACCTGGACTTTTTTGCCGAGCCCCCACCTCCCGACCCGGGCCGGGAAGAGGATGCCCAGGATGCCTCTCTCCCTGGAAACGAAGCCGGCACGGAGCCTGAAATCCTTCCAGCTTCAGATTTCCAAGGATCATCCTCCCTTCCTTCTCAAGCCTCGGACCTCCAATCTTCCACTCTTGACCTCCACCCCCAGGAAGAGGAGCCTGCCACACCGATCTCGCCCCCGTCGGTTTCTCCCAAGAGCGAACATCGAGTACCCCCGGACCTTCCTCCCGACACTGTTCCGGTCCCGACGCCCGTTGAGACGGAGATCTCTTCCCGGCCCTTTTCTGCGGAACCCGCCATTTCCGGGACGGCAACCCATGATCTTGCCGACGAACCACTCGGCTATGTCATTGACTTTTTTGATTGGTACAAGGAATTGCTCGCTTTTGACCCCGCCTCTCCTGCCTTCGAGTTCCTGGCGGAGGAATTCTGCCTCAAAGGGATGTGGCAGGAGGCTGCTGAAATTTGTCGTCGCGGGCTCATCTATCACCCACGCCATCTTCGGGGTCATGTGCTGCTCGGATGGGCGCTGTGGAAACTAGGGGAATGGAAGGAATCGGAGAAAGTCCTGGACACGGCACGGAAGGATTTGGAGAAGAACGCCGTCCTGTACCGAATCCTGGCGGAAATCGCGGACCACAGGAAACAACGGGAACAATCCCTCTTTTTCATGGACCTCTATCATCGCCTTGGTTCCGAAGAAAAGGCGGAATTCACGGCCGATCCGGTGTTCTCGAAATCTCCCGGCGAGTCCCGGCCCACGGACGGAGGGATTCTCGATCTATTGGAAGCGTGGATCTTACAGACAAGAACCACCTCCACGAAGACGATCCAAAGAAGGACCCTCTTCGAGGAATCGGACCGGCAGGAACTCAAGGAATTGCTCCGAAAGGCCCTTCACTGACTCGATTCGTCCCCGCTCCGGTCCTATCCGACGGCCGATTTCGCCGGCTTCGGCATCCCGGCTGCCACCTACCCCGCCCAAAAGGCATCAGGATCGAACCCATGGATGCGCCCGCTCCCGCCCCACCCCCGGGGAGCATCAACTCGAGCCTCAAGTGAGGTTCCATTGCCCATGTTGGTTGGACGATAAGGTCTCCGGCCGATTCATCCCCTTCTAAGCCAGGTTTCCTCTGATTCCTGTGCGGCAAGAACATTCTCTTTCTACACAGGAATCCACGCCGAGAGGAAAGGTGAAACCTATGGGAACTTTCTCTTTTCTTCGTCCTTTGAGGGGGTTGCATTTCTTGTCGTTCGGCATCCATCCAGGCGGACCAGTCCGGTAACTTCTCCCGGCGTCTCAAAGGACATCTCTTTAGCCGCCAGGACCGGACCATCCCGACCCGGTCTCAGCGGGTGCACAGGGCTATGCTGAATCCTGGTCGGCATGCCTTATGCTTACTGTGGGCACTGTAAGGGAGTTCCCGCGGCTTGCCGAGAATCGAGGGATCTGTTTGTTTGCGGCGCGAAGGCTGGAGTCTCCTGTGAGTCCCCGTGCAGCCCCCAAAACAAGGAGGGTCCACTGTACGGGAGGGTCGGAAGGATACCGGTCGCAGCAGGAGGAGTCGGGTCGAAGACCGACATCGTCCAGAACCTTCGCAAAGCTTTCCCGTCACCTCCAGCCGGAGCCTTACGCAAGTGTTAACTATCCCGCAGAGCATCCGGGAGCGGTTCCGGTGGATGGATGATTGGAAGGTGACAGGCGGGGTCGAATCGGGATTCAGAAGGGACGTTCACACCGCCTGCAAGGTGGGGTTTCCATCGAAACTGAGGTGAGATCCGCCATGTCGAGGTCTAGGAAGCCCTTGGGGAAGGCACTTGTATTTTTGGGTGTGTTCGTGCTCGTTATCTTGCCGATGGTTGAGGTGAGCCTTCATGGGTCGGTCGGCCTGGAAGATTCCTCTGGTGAGGTCTCATCGGTATCCCGGCGTGGCATTCAAGGCATCCAATCCACGGAAAAGTCGACAGCGGCAGCGGGGGAGGCGGATGGATCGCTTCTCCGGCAGTACGGCACCGGGGTTTTGGTGGGGGTCCTCTTTTTCTCTGTGGTGGCGATCCTTTTGTGGATCAGCTTGCTCAGACGCCGCCGTAGAAGAAGCAAATCGAGATTAATCCTGGATGTGGGCAAGTACCCGCCGGCGCTTGTCTCGGCCCGCATCAAAAGGAGTGTATTGGAAAAAAAGTCCGACGATCCCCCGCCAGCCGCTGCGTAAGACGAGAAGGAAGGCCTCGATCCGCTGCTCGAGGATTCAAACCGGAAACCATGCGTACAAAACGGACGGTCACTTCCGTCAGGGGGGTTCTCCCCCTCTGAAAGAAAACGCAGCACACAGGGAAATCCCGGCGAAAAGGGCATGTGAGCCGGGAACGGAGCTGCCGCATGCGTCAATCCCAGGGCCTGTGCAACCATGGGAGGGATAAGGGGTTGCCCCAAGCGGGCGAGCCCGGATGGATACATTGCAGACGGAACGAAGCTGGTACCGTACGGCAAAAAATTTCACATCCACTTCTTGAGGGCACACCCCTTTGCAGTGCTTGCAGAGACTGGATGTACAACCCCGCCAAGTTGCACTAGAGATGTAAGTCTCCCGCCGCTTCCGGCTGGTAGAGGATCTCCTCGATTCTCATCCTTTTCAGGCCCGCCGGAGCCTCCCACTCGACGATATCTCCAACCCTGTAGCCGAGAAGAGCCGTGCCTATGGGGGCAAGAATCGAGATTTTGTTCCGTTCAATGTCTGCATCTCCCGGAAACACCAGTTGGTACGTCATCTCTCCCCCCGAAGCCAGATCTCTCACTCGAACCCTGGAATTCATGGTGACCAGATCCCGGGGGATGTTTGCCGGGTCCACAACCTTTGCCCGACGAAGCTCGTCTTCCAGCTCTTCCAGGTACTTCCTATCTCGAACTTCAGGTTCGTCTTCCAGGCTTTCAATCAACTTGTTCAGCCGGTTTAGATCGAATTCCGTCACATAGATGGTTCGTTTTCTTGCCATGAGGTATGGCTCCTTTTGGGTTTCGTCGGGCAATCGAGAGACACCCTGAGTGACCCGATGGCCGATATCTTTGGGAAAACCCGGGACTCATCCACGGCATATCCTTTTGCCGTGAAAGACCGGATTGGCTATAATTCTTCGAACCTGGACCGGATCTCGTGCCACAGCGCGCCGGGAGCACCTTCAGGGGATGCCGTTTGTTAAACCCCAGCATGGTCCGGGTCGACAAGATCCTGCGAATGAACAACGTCCGCCCGATTTCACGGGCGGACGTGCTGTAAGGGGATGCAATTCGCATTCCTACCAAGGCAAAAAGGAGCGGAGTGACCCAATTCCCCGGTTGCTCGATTGCGTAGGGGCGGTCCCGTCACAAATTCATCGATTGCCGGCTGAGAGTGGAACACGGGTGATTCCTCGCTGAAGGCTCCTCCCTCAGTATTTCACTCCTCCGGATTTCCAAAAGAGAGGATGATTGATGGCCAATGTTCGTCCCGCCACAGCCTCATCTCTCGAACTCGTTTTGGCCTATTTGCTCGTGGCATTCGGGTGGCTGTTTGTCTTTCACCTGGTCACGCCTATTTTTCGGAACGCTCCTGGAGGGATCGAAGGGGTCTATTTTGTCCGGGAGTGTGCGTTGGTCCTTGTTTCCGCCTTGATATTCTACTGTTTTCGCCGATACGGTGAGGTTCAAAAGTTGGACGCTCCAGAGTCGTCGCTGAAGCGATTGGTATGGCTTCTGAGGGCGGCGAATGAGCACGACCGGACGGGAGTTGCCATATTGAACGATCGAGGATCCATTCTCTATCTCAATCCGGCTTTCGAACGGATGAGCGGACACAGTCGAGGCGAGATGCTGGGCCGGGATATCTCCGGTCTTCTCGATTCCCACCCCAAAGAGGAGATCTTTCAGTGGATGAAGGATTCCATAAGACATGGCGAGGGTTTCACCGGCCGCTTTACTGCCGGTCCCTATGAAATCGATGGTGGAGCCACGCCGCTACGGGATGAGGCCGGGGTGGTTTGTTACGTTCTGAAGATCCGGGATGTGACTCGGGAAGTTCTCCTGGAAAGGCAACTGCGCAAAGCCCAGAAGATGGAAGCCATTGGTGCCCTGGCGGGCGGTATCGCCCATGATTTCAACAACATCCTCGGTACCGTCCTTACCTGTACGGAGATGGCCCTGGATGACGCGGCAAAGGACTGTCCGATTCGAGAGGATCTCGAACATGTGCTCAAGGCTGGGAAACGAGGCAAGAGCCTCATCAGGAAGATCCTCACCTTCAGCCGTGCCGATGAACAGAGATTGGAGCCCTCTCCCATAGAACCCATGGTGACGGAGGGTCTCAAATTGATTCGAACGGCCCTGCCGGCAAACATTGAAATCCGCTGGGAGACGGCATGTGGGCAGGGGCTCGTCCTGGCCGATTCGGTACAGATCTATCAAATTTTGATGAATCTATGCACTAACGCAGCTCATGCCATGCGAGATGGTGGGGGGCTCCTCGATGTGCGCCTGGAGGCGGTGGAAATGGCATGCCGGGCTGAGAGAGCATCTTCGGGCCTCCGACCCGGACCTTACGTGAAGCTGACCGTCAGTGACAACGGCCACGGCATGGAACCGGAGATCCTCCGGCGGATCTTCGATCCCCTGTTTACCACCAAGGAGGATGATACGGGAACGGGTCTCGGTCTCCCCGTGGTTCTCGGCATCGTGAAAAGTCACAAGGGCATCGTCATGGTCGAGAGCGAGCCCGGAAAGGGAACGGCGTTCCATGTTTTTCTTCCAAGGATTCAACGGGGGGAAGATTTTCCCGGGGACGTTTCCACACCCTCGACTCCCAGGGGCCATGAAAAGGTCCTTCTGATCGATGAAAATGTGAACCTGGTCCGTGTTGGAGAAAAGATGCCAAGGCGGCTGTGCTGGGAGGTCGAGAACAGCTTGACGGGATCGGAAGCCCCGGAGCTCTTTCGTACTCAACCCGACCGGTTCGATCTCCTGATCACGGACCGGAGAATGCCGATAATGACGGGAGCGGACTTGGTGAGGGGGCATCTCATCCTCCAACCCGGAATTCCAGTTATACTCTGCACCGGCCTCAACCCGGATCCCGAGGAGGGCATCACTTCAAAGCAGGCACAGGCAATCGGCATTCGGGAAGTGCTCATGAAACCACAGGAACGGTCCGAGACGGCAGAGGGAATACGGCGGGTCCCGGATCAGGGCAAATCCGGATAGAGCAACCATGGCACATATTCTGATCATCGACGACGACGAATCCATCCGTTACTCGCTCTCGCGCATGGTGGGTCGCATGGGACATACCTGCACTTGCACGGCCACCCTCAGGGAGGGGATCGATCAGGCATCCTCAGAGCGTGTGGACGTGGTGTTTCTGGATGTTCGGATGCCGGATGGAAGCGGACTCGATCTGCTGCCTGCCATTCGTCAAACATCCTCTTCACCGGAGGTGATCATCATCACCGGTTACGGCGACCCGGACGGGGCGGAACTTGCCCTCAAGAGCGGTGCCTGGGACTATGTCGAGAAGGGATGTTCCATTAAAGAAATGAGCCTCCCCCTTCTTCGTGCCCTCCAGTATCGGGAAGAAAGAAGTACTCGAGGCCGGACGACCAGCATCGTATCGCTGAAACGGGAAGGAATTGTCGGGAGCAGCGCCCGTCTCATGGCTTGCCTCGACTTGGTGGCATCCGCCTCGGGAAGTGACGCCAATGTGCTCATAACCGGCGAAACGGGAACAGGCAAGGAGCTGTTCGCCCGAGCCATCCACCAGAACAGTCCACGGGCAAAAAAAAGTTTTGTGGTTGTGGACTGTGCCGCATTGCCGGAAACACTTGTCGAAAGCCTGCTTTTCGGACATGAACGGGGAGCCTTTACAGGAGCCGACAAGGCTCGCGAAGGTCTTATCCGACAGGCGGACGGAGGGACCCTTTTCCTGGACGAGGTGGGAGAATTGCCCATGTCTCTCCAGAAAGCATTCCTGCGAGTCCTTCAGGAGCGACGTTTTCGACCCCTCGGAAGCAGTCAGGAGATCGAAAGTAATTTCCGCCTGGTTGCCGCCACCCATCGAGATCTCGACCTGATGACCCAACAGGGTGCATTCAGGGAGGACCTTCTGTTCCGGTTGAAAGCCTTCACCATCGACTTGCCGCCCCTCAAAGGACGCACGGAGGACATCAAGGAACTGGCCAGGTATCACATGGACCAGTTCTGCGAGCGCTACGGGCTCGCTCCCAAGGGGTTTTCCCCTGAATTCATCGAGACTCTTGTGGTCTATCCGTGGCCGGGAAATGTCCGGGAACTGGTCAACGCTCTGGATCGTTCTCTCATTGCCGCCCGGCTCGATCCGACCCTTTTCCCGGCCCACCTGCCCATGGATATTCGTGTCGAAGTGGCACGGACTTCCCTCAGTTGCAAGCCCTTTGCCGAAGAGGAGAAAGACGAGGGCCCCGTCCCGGTCTTGCCACGGCTGCGCGATTTTCGGGAAGCTCTCCTTACCCAGGCGGAAAAACAATACCTGCAGGACCTGATGACTTTTTGCAAGGGCAATATGGACAAGGCATGCGAGATATCCGGTGTGTCGCTGTCACGAATGTATGCACTCTTGCAGAAACACAATACCCCAAGGTTCGGTTGAGCGATCTTTTTTTCCCAGGCCGCTTCCATTTTGCCCTCGGACAGGGATGTTCCCGTTCCATGGGCAGGGAAGTCGGGTAATGCGTTTCGGTCGACCCAGGATTTTTCCCTCGGCACAATAGCGGTCCGCCATGGATTTCCCATGCCCCCGATGCTTCCTGTGTGGATGGCTGGAAGACCTCCCTGGTCGGGCGCTCCTGCCCGTTTCTGGCATGCCCTGTGCTCTGCAGTCATGACAAGCTCGAAACGAACCTTTGCGGAAAATTCAACACATCGGAGAGGAACCCCGATATGAACATCCTTTTCTATGCCAAAAACAGGTCGGGAGAGGTCATTCAACAGTTGATCGAGAGGGCATCGCCTGCTGTCGAGGTCTTTCGGACCCTTGAGGACCTGACCACCAGGCTTCACAGTCCCCTCGATGATCCAACCGTTGCCGTTCTTGTTGCTCACACCCGCGAGGGCCTCGAAGAGTTGCTCGTCATCCGGAACCTGTTCAGCAGGGCATGGATCATACTCATACTTCCTGATAGAGAGCCCGAGACGGTTGCCATGGGACATGCCCTGCGTGCACGCTTTTTGACCTACCTTGACGGGGACCCCCTCGAGGTGGGGCTCGTGTTGGGCCGAATGTGGGAGCGCGCTGAGGTCTGTGGGCATCGATAGCGAGCGACATGGCCCCTTCCAATTCCTTCCCGCCGGGACGACACGCGAGGAGGACGGGCATGACCGTCGGAAAGCCACGGCTCGAGGGGGGGTCCCGTCCATGTTGCCCTTGCCGCCTCCTGGGAGAAAGGGGGCGGGAATGCCGCAATACAGGTCTCGAATGACAGGAGAATCCGCTTGGCCCCGCAGACTCCCGCAGAGATGGGGACCTCCCTCCTCACGGGGGATGAAAAACACCGGTCTTCGGGAAACTGCTTCTCCCATGGCGCCAAACGCCGCCTTATTTTCTTCTCTCGATGCCACGCGTTCGGTCGCCTCGTGGAAAGAGGCAGCGACCCCAAAATTTCCTTAATCAAATCGAATTACTATGCCGATAATAGGGGGAAATCCATCGATTCCTGTGAGCGTGAGATGAATTGACTGACATTGCCGGGTGACCATTCTTGTGGGTGCCGTGGATGGGTTTCAAGGAAGGGATCTCCTTCCGCCGCAGATATCCGGCGAAGGGAAAGGTTTTGAGAGGATAGCTATGGTGTTCGCGAGCGATCGGAAATTGTCGGGCGGTTCCTCACTTTCACCTTTCCGCTGAGACATTCCAAAGGAAGGTTACCGAAACAACCCGTGGATCCGGTGGAACCGTGACGGTTTGCGACGAGGAGACACCAGGCTGTAGCTGGGGATTGGGTAAGAAACATTCCAAGGGAGGGTAGAGACATGAGGATTTTCAGCAGAGGCATCGCAGGAAAAATCCTTGGAGGATCAGTGACCTTGATCCTTGTCGGGGTCATCGTCGGGGGAGCAGGTTACATCAGCCTGGACAGGGTCATTCGAGCGGCCAACATGAGCGGTTCCGCCAACAATGTGCAGGCAAAGATCCTGGAAGCCAGGGCTTTAGAGAAGGAGTTCATACTCACAAAAGATAAGCGGGTTTATGACAAGCTGGTACGATCTTTAGCCGAGTTGGAGGAACTCGCCTCCAAACTCATGACCACGGGGACCGAGGGCCGCAGCGTCGAGGAAATCAAGCAGGCGGAGCAGATCTATCAGAAAGCGGCCGCGGAGCTGAAACGCCTGGAAGAGGAAGATGCGGCGGTCTTGGCGGATCTCCAGAAAGTCGCCGAAGACATCAGCGCTATTGCCGAGAAGGAATCCTCCAATGCCGTGGCCAAAACCAAAGCGGATGTCTTGCAGGCCAACACGGACGCTCTCAAGGAATACTCCCGGCAAAAGATCCAGGGGGTGGTATCCGTGGGGCATGACGTCCTGAAACACTTCCACCAAATGGGAATTTCCCCGGACGCAGCTCTGGCTGCTTTGAGAAATATGCATTTCGACGGGGACAACTACTACTTTGTTGTCCAGGAGGACCTGACCCTCGTGGCCCACGGATACGATCGGAAGCTCGAGGGAGCGGATTTCGGCAAGATCCAGGACAAAAAGACCGGCAAGACCTTCATGAGGGAAGTGGTGGATAACGCCATAAAGAATGGAGAGTCTTTCACAGAATACTACTGGCCCAAGCCCGGGCACGGCGATGCCATCTTTCCCAAGATCACCTATGCGAAGTACTTCAAACCCTGGGGGCTTACCATCTGTGCCGGCGTCTATATCGATGACATCGACCAGCAGATCCGGCGAATGGGAGGACTTTTCGAGGCAGGCATCAATCAGCTCCAGCAGGCCGACGCCATCAACGACCTGTTCCTCCGGGCAAGGATAAATTCCCTGTACTTTTTTGCTTTCGGCAGCCACGCGGATAAAGTCGCGGAGAACATCCACCGCCTGGCAAACCTTGCAGCGGCCACGGCTGAAATCAAGCAGGATGCCGCGAGCTACCTCGAAAAGTTCAACCAGCGGGTTGCCAACAGCGAAAAGCGTCAGAAGGAGATTGCGCGGATCCAGGAAGCGGCGGAAAGAACCCTCAAGGCGTCCACCGGAATCAGCACTGATGCCATGGCCACCTTCGACAAGAATGTCACGGGTGGGAAAGGATTGATCATCGCCTTTATTCTAGTGGGCGCCGTTGGGGGACTCGTGCTGGCATTTTTCCTGGCCAGAGGGATCACCAATCCCATTAGCCGAACCATGGCAGGTATCGAGGAAGCGTCTGAACAGGTAAGAACGGCCTCCGAGCAGGTAGCAAGCGCCAGCCAGGAACTAGCGGAAGGATCCTCGGAACAGGCGGCCTCCCTCGAGGAAACCTCTTCCGCCCTCGAGGAGATAGCCGCCATGACTCGACAGAACGCCGACAATGCCAAAGAGGCCACTCAGCTCATGGGACAGTCTAGCCGGATCGTGGAACAGGCCAATCAGAGCATGGGCTTGCTCACTTCTTCCATGGGACAGATCACGGTGGCCAGCGAACAGACCCAGAAGATCATCAAGACCATCGATGAGATTGCGTTCCAGACAAACCTTTTGGCCTTGAACGCCGCCGTGGAGGCGGCTCGGGCAGGAGAAGCCGGTGCTGGATTCGCCGTGGTGGCCGACGAGGTGCGCAACCTGGCCCTAAGGTCGGCGGAAGCCGCCAAAAATACCGCGAACCTCATCGAAGGAACGGTGAAGAGCATCCGCGAGGG
>JAGPLX010000069.1 GCA_018053185.1 Syntrophobacteraceae bacterium | reverse complement strand
GAGAGGGGGCCTTCAGGGAGCCGGCCCAAGAACTTCGATTTCATTGGATAGGACCATGGCGGGCATCTGTTCGAAAGGTCGTCGGCAGAAGTCAAGCCGCATCCTGTATCTCCCTTCCCGCAACGTGTACGGCAAAGTGAGGTACAGGAAGCGTGAGGATCGTCGATCTCCGATCATGAGACAATCCACCTCTTCCCCTACCTGCAAACGGGCCGTACCCACGGCGTGATTCCCATCGACGTCGTCCACCAGAGCGACCTTCGCGCCTATACCGAACCCGAAGTCGCTTACCGAAGAAAACGAAAGCCGGACCGTATCTCCCGGCCTGTAGCGGTCGAAATCCGAAGAAATATAGATGCGACGGTTATAGTCGCTCTCCCCGGTGTGAACTTTGGAGGTCAAGGCTTCCCAGAACCTGGGGCGTGCTGAATCCAGGTGGATGCTCGCTCCCCCGTAGTGGCCCACCCCACAACAATTCCTGCCACGGATGAGGTCCCACAGCTCCTTGCCTTTGACTCCATCCAGGTAAAAATCCAGGGCCATGCCGTCCATGTGGAGGCTCGTCTTGGCCACGTTACCTCCAGCTTCCCGGAGTCCCGAGTTATACTCGGGATCTCGATAACCCGATACCAAATAGATGGTCTTTCCTGGTGCGACAAGGTCGGAAAAATAGTCGAGCATGAAAAGCAGGCGCGGTGCGATGTGCTCTCCTTTCTCCTCCGTCGGAAAGTCAAACACCTCGTCGATCTTCAGAAATCCCTCTTCCAGAAAGGACCCATCCAGGGCAAGGAGTTGCACCCGTGCCTCCTTTCCCGTGTGCATGTTCACGATATGCAGGTTGCCGTCTCCCATGAGAAAGAAACGGTTATTGGCACTCCCCGGCCATGCGTGTGCGATGAAAAAAGCCAAGACAAAAACAGGAAGAATCCACCATCGCGTTAAGGTCATGCTGGTCCACCCCCCACATTTTTTCCGAGATTTAGAGGCTATGGCGATTCCGGGAGGTGGCCTCCGTGGCCGAAATCTCTACACGAGTACGCAGAGCTCTTCCCAGACTTATCAGGGCTAAATGTTTGGAATTCAATAGGTTGGCCTCATTTCGTCCGGAAATTGATGAACAATGATTGTTACCCCCCGGCTCCTTCCGCTCCCCACCACCAATATCCCCTTGGCAGAATACAGCCTGCACTTTGCCTTGCTCCGTGCCTTTCGGGAATCGTTCCGTCGTGAGGCGGAAAGAAAGATCACGAAGGTTTGACCGAGATTTTCCGTGGTTTTGCCGTTTCGATCTTCGGCAACACAACCTGGAGGACGCCATTCTTTATCGTCGCATTGATCTTGTTGCGATCGACGGCTTCGGACAGGTTGAATTGCCGATAATAGCCGCCCTCCTGGTACTCGTTCCACAATACCGCTCTATTGCCGTTGCCGCCCATGACGGATCTGCCTCGAATCGTCAGCAGGTCCCCCGTCATATCGATCTCCACGGCTTCGATGGGTACTCCCGGCATATCCGCAGAGGATCACCTCCGTTTCCGACTCGCAAATGTCCACGGGAGGGGTAAAAACATGCATATTTCGGATGTTTTCGGAATGAGTATCGAGTCCTTTTTGCCGATAACCTGAAGTTCTTTCTCCTCCCTGGTCTCATCTCCCCGTCGGATTTCCACGATCAAATGTCTACAATCGAAGTTGCATCTCCACGATCTTCTCCCCTTGAGACCAGAATTTTCCGCGGTCTGGCAGCCTGGATCTTGGGTAAGACCAGCTTGAGGACCCCATGCTCGCATGTGGCTTCCACCGCGTCTGCGTCAATTTCGGCGGGAAGCCTCACGGCCCTCTGAAAGCTCCCTGCCGCCCGCTCCCGGCGATGATACTTCACATCGCCTATTTGTTCCATTCCGCGCTCCCCCCGCAAGCTCAACGTGTTGCCCTGAACGGAAATCTCGATATTCTCGGCTTTGACTCCGGGAACTTGGGCGTGAATCAGGATCTTGTCCCCTTCTTCGATCACATTGAGAGCCGGAAAGGTGCCGGTATCCGCCGCGAGCGGGCCCTCTCTCATGAAATCGGCAAATAGATGATCCATCTCGCTCCTTATCCTTTCCATTACCCTGGAAAGACTTGGAAAGCTGGCGTAACCCGGAAAATAGACCGCACTCACGATCGAAAACCTCCTTTCTCGTTTGACCCTCAAACGCACAGGCGTGTTCCAGCATCTTCCCTGCCTCCCAGCCGGAGACCGGATGTCATGGTGGTTTCAACACCTCCCGCTGGGAGAACAGAGAACACCCTTGCGCCCGTCATTTATCAAACAGTTTTTTCATTCAGGCGCGCTGCTGGGCATCATGCGACTTAAGCCGCCGTCGAATCTTGTTTCTCAATGAGAGGAGCGTATTCGCGAATCAGGTTCTTCAGTTCCTGGATGCTCTGCTTTTCCTCATCGGTCAGAAGCAATCCTTCGGCCTGTCGCGGGTCCTCTTTCCACTGCTCGCAGTACAGCTTGAAAACCCTGAGTGCGCGATCAAGGTCCATGGCCCATTCCTCCTTGTACGGTGAACAATCTCCTTATGCCATCCACGTTTCATTGTTTGTTGATGGCGATCTGTTTCGACTTGGTCTCGGCCCTGGCTTTCCTCGGGATCGTGATGGTCAAGACACCTTGTTTGTAAACGGCGTCAATGCCTTCCTGTTCCGCGTCCTCGGGAAGAGACAGGACCCTCTGAAAGGAACCGTAGGAGCGTTCCATTCGGTAATAATTCTTTTCCTTTTCCTCTTTCTCGTGTTTCTTTTCACCTTTGATCACTAGGGTGTCGTCCGAGAGTTCCAACTGAATATCCTTCTCGTCCACTCCCGGCAATTCCACGGAAACGGTGTACTCCTTTTCACCGGCTGCGATATCCAGCGTGGGTTTGAGCCACTGACCTTGAACGAGAGGAGTAAGCTCTCGTCCGAAGCCTGTGGATGGTAACCCGAGCCCTCGGAAAAAGCTGTCGAACATCCGATCGATTTCCTCGTGAAACTGGTCAAGGGCGCTGACGGGACGCACTTGACCGGAACGTTGTACAGGTACCATTGTGGTTTGCTGCTCTTCCTCTTTCTTGAACCAGTTCCAGGGAGCAAGTTTCTTCAGTTCCATGATCATCATCTCCTTTCCGTAGCCATGTAGCTGGCTTCCTTAAGTTGGTCCTTTCTCCTGTCGCTTTGTTCTTGGCTGCGAAAGCGGGACCTCTGAACCGTCCGGATTCGGGGCCGGCTTTCGCGCCGTCGAGACCAGCCCGACTCTCCTGTCGGACGGCCTCCCTTCATGACCTCATATCAGTACATGTCGTCCATTCCCCCGTGCGGCATTGGGGGAGTTGTCTCCTTTTTCTTCGGCTTCTCGGCGACCATGGCCTCGGTGGTGAGCATGAGAGCGGCCACGCTGGCTGCATTTTGGAGAGCAAACCGAACCACCTTGGTCGGGTCGATGACACCTGCTTCTACGAGATCGCCATAAGTCTCTGTTTCGGCGTTGAATCCGAAAGCACCGTTTTCGTTCTTCACACGCTCGACCACCACCGACCCCTCATGGCCAGCGTTACCGGCGATCTGGCGCACGGGTTCCTCGAGTGCTCGTTTCACGATATTGACACCGAAGGACTCATCCCCGGAAACCTCCATTTTGGTGAGCGACGGGATGCAACGAAGAAGCGCCACACCGCCGCCCGGAACGATGCCCTCTTCCACGGCCGCCCTCGTTGCGTTCAGGGCATCTTCGACCCGGGCCTTCTTCTCCTTCATCTCCACCTCGGTTGCGGCTCCGACCTTGATCACCGCCACCCCGCCCACGATCTTTGCCAACCGTTCCTGAAGCTTCTCGCGATCGTAATTGCTGGTGGTTTCTTCAATTTGCGTCCGAATTTGCTTGATCCGACCCTCGATGGCCTCGCGAGTCCCCGCGCCGTCCACAATGGTTGTGTTGTCTTTGTCCACTTTGACGGTCTTGCATCGACCGAGATCTCTCAAGGAGACGTTTTCAAGCTTGATGCCCAGATCTTCCGAGATGAGCTGGCCGCCGGTGAGGATGGCGATGTCCTGGAGCATGGCTTTGCGCCTGTCTCCGAAGCCCGGGGCTTTGACGGCGCACACCTTGAGGGTGCCGCGCAGCTTGTTCACGACCAGAGTGGCCAGGGCCTCCCCCTCCACATCCTCAGCGATGATCAGGAGCGGTTTGCCCATCTTTGCGATTTGTTCGAGGAGTGGAAGAAGATCTTTCATGTTGCTGATCTTCTTCTCGTAGACGAGCAGGTAAGGGTCTTCGAGGACTGCTTCCATCCGCTCCGGGTCGGTCACGAAATAGGGAGAGATATAGCCCCGATCGAACTGCATGCCCTCGACCACCTCGAGGATGGTCTCCATGCCCTTGGCTTCCTCGACCGTGATGACCCCCTCTTTTCCCACCTTGCTCATGGCTTCGGCGATGATCCCACCGATGGTGGAATCGTTGTTGGCGCTGATGGTGCCCACCTGGGAGATCTCTTTCCGGTCCTTGGTGGGTTTGCTGAGGTTCTTGAGTTCCGCGACGGCGGTCTCCACGGCCTTTTCGATACCACGTTTCAAGGCCATGGGGTTGTGGCCCGCGGCAACGAGCTTCGAGCCCTCCCGGTAAATGGCCTGGGCCAGGATGGTTGCAGTCGTCGTTCCATCGCCTGCCACATCGGAGGTTTTGCTCGCCACCTCCTTGACCATTTGGGCTCCCATGTTTTCGAACTTGTCGGCCAGTTCGATTTCTTTGGCTACCGTGACCCCATCCTTGGTCACCAGGGGTGGCCCGAAGCTCTTGTCTATGATCACATTGCGGCCCTTGGGTCCCAGGGTGACCTTGACCGCATCGGCCAGCATGTTGACACCGTTCATGATCTTTTCCCTGGCTTCGGCGCTGTACTTGATTTCTTTGGCTGCCATAGAATCGTTCCTCCCGCATTTCCAGGATCTCGGTACCAGATTCGTTGGTCCCCGTGCTACTGCACAATGGCCAGAGCATCATCTTCACGCATGATGAGCAGTTCTTCCCCTTCGACCTCGATTTCAGTTCCCGCATACTTGCCGAAGAGAATGCGATCGCCCTCGCGGACCGTAAGAGGAATCCTTTTGCCATTTTCCAGGAACCTGCCGTCCCCCACCGCCATCACTTTTCCCTGCTGGGGTTTTTCCTTGGCGGTATCGGGAATGATGATTCCGCCGGCGGTCTTTTCCTCTTCCTCCACGCGTTTGACAACAATTCGATCGTTCAAAGGCTTGAGCTTCATACCATCCCTCTCCTTTGCACACTGCGTCCTGCCACAATGCTTGTTTGGGGTTCCAATTGCGTCTGGGTCTTCGACGCCTGGATTAGCACTCGATCGCAAGGAGCGCTAGCATGTAAATTTTTTAATCCGCTGTTTCCGGATGTCAAGAGGGGGGCATGGATGCTTGTGAGGTCGGATTCAGCGGAAACCCTGCCATTTTTCACAACAGGTTAGTGGACTTGAAAAAACTGTGTGATTTCCCGGGGGACGGCCCAGCCCAAGTCATCCCTTATCTACAGCGGAAGCAGGCCCTTTCAGGAACCCCGGGCTCACGCCCTTGTTTGTCCAAAGGCGTGGCCCTGTCCATGGAATTCACTGTTCGTATTTGGAAAGACGGTCGTCAAAAGGCTAGAACTTTGTCGGCTTCCTTGATCAGTTCGTACAAATCATTCATCCAAGCAATGGGGCATGTGCCTGATCCCTCCAGACCGTGGGATTTCATGCACACCCCTCAGACATAGAAGTCACCCTCAAACTGGTTCACCTGCTCCATCACATTGAACTGTTCCGTGCCGGACTGCTCAAAAAGCACGCCCCTGCCGAGCATAAAAACGCTCACATCATCACCCTTCTTCACGCCGATATTGGCGAGACGCATGGCATTGTAGATCGTTTCACCCTCGTCCGTGGAAACAATGATCAACATCTTCATAATCCTCTCCTTACCCTCCTTGATTCTTTAAGGAAGCCCTTCTTTCCTGCCCCGTCGCTGGATACATCCGAAGAAGGCACCTCCTTTCCCCGCAGAACCTCGGTCCAATTCCGCAAATTGTAGTTCTTGGCCGGAAGGTGATAGATATCCCCTGTTCTGCCTTGGACCCGACGGTTTGAGTCGAAACACAATTCCCGGCGGGCATCCCGGAGAAGCGGCGGTTTGATTTTGCCTTGGCCGCTCAGGATCTGATCCGGTTGAATATGAACCCTGCAAGAGCGATCATGGGCGGTGTCCGGGCAACAGTATGCCTTGGCGGCGATCCCAAGGCAACGAGGGAATCGTGATTTTGCAAGGCTTGACGGATGAGAGGAGCAGCCGATGAGGTGGGGTGGGGGTCAGCGGATCCATGAGTCGTCAAACAAAATCCCCAGGCGGTTTTCTTGGAAACCATGGGCAATCGCGGCATGGTTCCTCTCCATCGAATCAGGGGAAGACAACTGCAGCAATTCTTCGGGGATAAAGCGAAGGAAAATTGATTTCGAGGATCGTCAGGGAGTGCCGCACTGGCGTGAAAGGGACTGCAAGTGGTATGGTGATTTCTGTCTTCCTGTATGTTGAGGAGACGCGGTTCCCTTTAAGTCGGAACCGGGGGAAAGAGTGTCCGTCATTGGGCTGGTGCGGGAGGGGGCGTCTCCGGGGTGGGCCGGGCCCCCGTCCATGAATGTATGGGTGAAAGGAGCGAACCATGAAGGTGGAGCGGAACTTTTTTGAAGCCATGTGTGAAGCACTGGAGAGAATTGTGGGATCTCTCGACCATGAGGAAGTGATGAAAAGCATCGTGGAATCGACCGTGAAGGCTGTGGGGTTGAAAGCGTGCAGCCTTCGGCTGCTGGACCACAGACGGAGAAAATTGATTTTCGGCTGCTCCACCGGCCTCAGCGAAGGCTACATCCGAAAAGGGCCGGTTCTCATCGAGGAGTCGGCCCTGGACAGGGAAGCTTTGAGCGGCAAAACAGTCTACCTGGAAAACGCTCAGACCGACCCCCGCTTCCAGTATCCTGAAAAAGCCAAGCAGGAAGGCATCTTCTCCGTATTGGTGACCCCATTGACTGCAAGCGGAGCTTGCGTGGGTGTCCTCAGGATTTACTCCGGGGAGGTGCGGCGTTTTGATGAAGAGGAGATCAGGTTTCTCGAAGCCATGGCCCGTCTGAGCGGGCTGGCCCTCGAGAACGCCAGGATGCATCAAACGCTTCGAGGGGATTTCGAGTTGCTCGTGGCCGACCGCTACCGTATTGACGAGAACTAGGGAAGAAAGGAATCGACATGCTGCGAATGGGAATAAACGGATTCGGCAGAATCGGTCGTCAGGTCGTCAAGGCGGCCATCGAACGACACCCCGAAACCTTGCAGGTTGTTGCCATCAATGACCTCTTTGACGTACAGACCAATGCCCGTCTCTTCAAACACGATACGAACTACGGGCGATTTCCGGGGAGTGTCGAGGCCAGCGGCAACGATCTCCTGGTGAACGGGAATCCCATCCGGTCTTTCTCGGAACGGGAACCATCGAGAATACCCTGGGACGACCTGGGGGTAGACCTGGTGGTGGAATCCACGGGGATCTTCACCACGGGTCCCAAGGCTTTGGCACACATCGAGGCCGGTGCCGAGAAAGTCATTATCTCGGCGCCTGCCAAGCAGATCGATCAAACCATCGTCATGGGAGTCAACCATGAACAGTACGATCCGGAAAAACACCGGATCGTTTCCAACGCCTCTTGCACCACCAATTGCCTGGCTCCTCCCGTTAAGGTCGTCCATGAGCGGTTTGGCATCCAAAAAGGTTTGATGACTACGGTCCATTCCTACACCAACGACCAGAGAATCCTGGATCTGCCGCACAAAGACCCTCGCAGGGCGAGGGCTGCGGCTCAGAACATCATCCCCACCACGACGGGAGCCGCCCGAGCGTTGGCACTCGTCATTCCGGGAATGGAAGGCCGGTTTGATGGCTGTTCCATGAGAGTCCCGACTCCAACGGTTTCCGTGGTTGATTTTACCGCCGTCCTCGAAACGGACACAGATACCGAGACCCTGCGGTCCGTCCTCAGGACTGCCGCCCAAAAAGAACTGAAAGGGATCCTTGATTGTTCGGAGGAACCCCTTGTCTCGAGCGACTTCAAGGGCAACCCCCATTCTTCCATCGTGGACATCGAGTTCACCCAGGTTTTGGCCGGCAACATGGCCAAGGTGGTCTGCTGGTATGACAACGAGTGGGGTTATTCGTGCCGTGTGGCGGATCTTGCGGCCTACATGCACCGCATGGGCGGTTTCCGAAGCATGGCCGGAAAGGACAGAACCAGCCAATAAAGCTGTACCGGACCGTAAAACCTTATGCCGGTTGACGATCATAAAAACTGCGGCGGGATACTCGATCGAGCCAAAGAAGGCCGTCTTGCCCATCTCGCCCTCCACGTCGGTTCCCCTTGCACCGCCATAGAGGACATCCATGACGCTGCCAGTGAATAAAACAAAAATCGTGTGTACCATAGGACCTGCATCCAACTCCCGTGGCGTGATGGAAAAGTTGCTGCTCGCCGGTATGAACGTGGCCCGGCTCAATTTCTCCCACGGGGATTTCTCGGGCCACAGGGAAGTAATCCGAGACCTCCGGGAGGCGTCCAGGGCCACCGGACGCCGACTTGCCATTATGGTCGACCTGCCCGGTCCCAAGATGCGCATCGGGAGGTTCGAGTCCGAACCGGTCGAGTTAAAACCGGGCGATTTATTCACCCTCACTGCGGAAGACATTGTCGGGAATGCCCGACGGGTGTCCATGACCTTTGAACGCCTTCCCCAAGTGGTCAAGCCGGGAGATACGCTCTACCTGAACGACGGCTTGATTCAGGTCGAGGTACAGCAGGTTCAGTGCCCCGATGTCCACTGCCGCGTCATCGTGGGCGGGGAGCTGCGCTCGCGCAAAGGTCTCAATCTCCCGGGCATCGACCTCGGTATCAGCGCCTTCACCGAACACGACCACAACTGTTTGAAATTCGCGTTGGAGAACGGTGTGGATGCGGTGAGTCAATCCTTCGTCGAGAGTTCGGCGGACATCCGGGCGGTACGCAAGGCGGCGGCGGCGCTCGGCCATGATCCCTTCATTATCGCCAAGATCGAACGAGCGACGGCTCTCAACTATCTGGACGAGATCATCACCGAGGCGGACGCCGTCATGATCGCTCGGGGCGACCTGGGTGTGGAACTGCCCATCGAGCGGATCCCCGTGGTGCAAAAACAGATCACGCGCAGGGCGAACATGCGGGCCAAGCCTGTCATCACTGCAACCCAGATGTTGGAATCCATGACCACGAACCGCCGTCCCACCCGGGCAGAGGCGACCGATGTGGCCAATGCCATTCTCGATGGAACCGATGCCGTCATGCTCTCGGAGGAGTCGGCCATGGGCAGGTATCCGGTGGAATCCTCCGCCATGCTCGTCAAAATCGCCGCTTCCATTGAACCTTCCCGTGCCATGATCAATCCCAGGGAACTGTTCCGGGGGGGCGACCTCAAGGGCATGGTTCCACCGGGGAGGCTCATCGACCTGGGGGTACAGAACATCCTAGAATATGCGGAACCTGCCGCCGTGTTCGTCCCCACACGCAGCGGGGACACGGCAAGGAGCATCGCGCGGTTCCGACTCCCCGTCTGGATCGTGGCCGTCAGTTCGCGGGAGTCCACCTGCCGGGGGCTGCAGTTCTCTTCCGGGGTATTCCCGGTTTGCGAACCGAAGCACCCGGAACAATGGAACGAGTACATTGCAAGCTGGCTCAAGAGCGAGGGGATCGAGGGAAAACTGGCGTTGCTGACCGAAGGTCCCTCGACCGCACGGCCGGACACCAACCATCGTCTCGAGATTGTGGACCTTGGTGCAGGTGCATGGAACAGAGCGGCCGGAAAACCGTAGCCATTATCCGGCGGCGAGCCCGGATTCTCAACCGGGAGCCGTCAACCTCCGAACTCGTAGGCGCCTCGGTCCACTCCACCGCCCACGGGCCGGGCATTCCTCTCGATGTCTTCCCCTGGAACCAGGCCCGACACACTACCCACGGGCAACCCGGAATCCAGGGCCGGACTTCCGGTCCTCAAATGGCCGTCGAAGGAGTGGATTTTGCTGCTTTGCAACAAGGGGTCCTGGATAAGATCGTGGGACCCGGTGGGGCTGAGCACCTCGGCTCGGTGGATGATGTTGTAATCGACGGTGGCGGGAGAGGTGAATCTATCCGGATCTCCATCCCC
>JAGPLX010000068.1 GCA_018053185.1 Syntrophobacteraceae bacterium | reverse complement strand
TATGTCCTTTATTTTCTCGAGGCCCTCATCGACGCCGGGGTCCTGGTGGGACTGCCCAGGGCCACATCCCGGGAGCTGGTGCTTCAAACGGTGAAGGGGACCGTCTCGATGGTCATGGAAACAGGAAAGCATCCCGCGGAGCTCAAAGATTGGATCACGTCTCCTGCAGGCACGACCATTTGCGGTCTCCAGGTGTTGGAAGAACGGGCGGTCCGCGGCGCCGTCATGAGGGCCGTCCAGGCCGCAACCCTCCGTTCCCAGGAACTCGGAAAGAAATAAAGCTGATCGATTCCGAGGGATTGCAACACCCTTCCCTTTGGGATCGATTCATCGGCGAGAAAGTTTTCTCCCGTGTATTTTGTATTTCTCAACGAGGAGGGACTATGGTAGAAAGGCCGCGATCGAGCTTTAGGGCTTGTCGAGGCGCGGCGTCGCGAAGCTCTCTTTCGGACGCTCCATATCCCCAGCGACATCATAATTCGGGAAATTCCCTTTGAAGCAGGAACCCCGGAAAATCGGTTGGCTCTTGTTCCTCTTCTACGTGATTGCCTACCTCCTTTTCCTGGGGGAGCGCCCCATTCTTCGCTTCGACGAAGCCCGGTACGCCGAGATTCCCCGCGAGATGATCCAATCCGGTGACTGGGTGGTGCCGCGACTGAACGGCGTCCGCTATTTCGAAAAGCCGACTTTGGGATATTGGCTGACCGCCCTGTCGATTCAAATTTTTGGAGAAAACGACTTCGCACTGCGCCTGGTCCCCGCCCTCTCAGCGGGGGTCAGTGCCCTGGCGGTATTCTGGATGGCCTCGCTTCAGGGAATCGGCGGCCGTCTCCTCGGGTTTGCTTCCGCAGCCGTTCTTCTGAGTTCCCCTCTGTTTTTTGCCCTGGGTACCCTCAACCTGCTCGACATGCCCCTCACCATGTTTCTAACAGTCGGTCTCGCCTTCTTTTTCGCCGCATACAAAACGGAAAGGAGCTCCACGAGGGATCGCTGCCTGGCCCTGTTGGGTGTCGCTGCCGGTTGCGCCTTCCTTATGAAGGGGTTTTTAGGAGTGGTGCTTCCTTCCTTGGCGATCCTTCCCTTCCTGGCCTGGGAGCGCAAACTCCTCGCCTGGCTCCCGCGTCTGTGGATTCCATTGCTCACTGCCTGCCTCCTGATCCTGCCGTGGTCGCTTCTGATCCACGCGAGGGAGCCCGATTTCTGGCGGTATTTCCTGTTCGAGGAGCACTGGAAGCGTCTTCTTCCGGAAAAAACCGTGCACCCGAACCCTTTCTGGTACTACATCCCGGTGCTTTTGGGCGGCTTTTTCCCGTGGAGCTTCTTCCTTCCCGCCTGGGTGAGAGGGCTGAGGGGGAGTCTGCGCGAGGAACCTCTCCTAAAGTTCGCCTTCTGTGCATTTGCCCTGCCCTTTTTATTCTTCTCCCTTTTGTCAGGGAAACTTTCCACTTACATTCTCCCGTGTTTTCCTCCGCTGGCAATCTTGACCGGTGCCGGGCTTCTTCGATCCTTCGAGCTGGGGGACCGCCGATCTTTCCATGCGAGCGTGTGCGGGGTTTTGTTTTTAACCCTTCTCGGGGCGCTCGGATTGTGCCTGGTTCAGGTGGCAGGGTTCTCCTTTGCTCCGTATCGGAGCGGTGAAGGCTGGAAATGGGCGTTCGCATGCCTGAGCCTCATCTCCTTTGGGGGGACGGCCTGGTGGGCACACACGGTCCGGAAACCTGTTCCAAGGATCCTTCTTTTGGCCGTCACACCGCTTCTTGCCATGGTCTGCTACCAGGTGGCCATGCCGCAAGCGGTGGAGAAGGAAATCTCTCCCGAGGAATTCCTGATTCGCCATAAGGAGCGGGTTGTTTCCGGCAAAGAGATCTATGCCGAAAAATACTTATTTCATACGGTTTGCTGGGTGTACAAACGATCCGATGTGATTCTTTTCGATGATGCCGGAGAATTGGACTATGGGTTGGGCTACGAGGATGCAAAACACCGGATCATCAGCTTTGCGAAATTCAATTCCATGGTCCGGGAGGGGAGGGAGAGCAGGCTCGTCACCCTGGTGACGCGAAAGCGTATCTATCTCGAGGTGAAGGATCAGCTCCCGCATCCGGTCTACGAAGCCATGGACGGCGGATTCGTCCTCAGCCAATACGGGCCGGCGCAGAAGGAGCTTCAAATCTCATCGCAGCAGGTTCATTTCGAGCCCTGGTCCACAAAACTCATCCTCATCAGCTCGCGGCCATTTCCATGGTGAGGTCCACGGCCCTGGCCGAATGAGTCAGGGCCCCACAGCTCACAAAATCCACCCCCGTCTCGGCCACGGAACGGACGGTTTCCAGGGTGATTCCCCCCGAGGCCTCGAGGAGACATTTCTTCCGGTTGATTTCCACGGCCCTTCGCAAGGTTTCCAGGGAGAAGTTGTCCAGAAGCACCACATCGGCACCGGCATCGATGGCCTCGCACAATTGACCGAGGGTCTCGACTTCCACCTCGATCTTGAGGGTGTGGGACGCTTCTTGGCGTGTCCTCCGCACCGCGGCGGCCACCCCTCCCAAGGCTGCCACGTGGTTGTCCTTGATGAGCACTCCATCAAACAGTCCGAAGCGGTGGTTTTTTCCTCCCCCGTGCCGAACGGCTTCCCTTTCCAACACACGCCACAGAGGGGTGGTTTTCCGCGTGTCCAGGAGACGGCAGGAAGTCCCCTCGAGGGCCTCGACCATCCGGCGGGTCAGAGAAGCTATGCCGCAGAGTCGTTGGAGAAAGTTCAGTGCCGTGCGTTCCCCGGCGAGTAGAGCTCGGGTCCGGCCCTTGAGGCGAAAGATCGGGGTGTCGGCCGGAACCGAATCCCCGTCCTGAAAAAGGGAATCGATTCGAACCGAGGGATCCAGCAGGTAGAACACCCTCGTGAAGGTATGGGAGCCGGACAACACAAAGGGCTCCCTGCCGGAGACCACCGCCTCGGACATATGGTTGGGATCGAAAATGGTTTCACTCGTGACGTCTCCGTGGCCGAGATCTTCCTGGATGGCCAGGGAAAGAAGGTGATCCACAGGATCGGCGCAGATGCCGGAGAAATTCCCCGGCCCAGAATATCCTTTCATGGGCGTTGATTCCTGAAGGGAGGATTCGAGGCACAAACCGTTCATTCCACAGCGGAGGCATCTGCCTGAATGGTTCGAATCCTCTCGAAATGGGACCTCAGTTTTTCCAGTTTTTTCCCCAAACGGGTTCCCTTGTCCCGTTCCCTTTCGATGACGTCGCTTGGGGCCTTCTGAAGAAAATCCTCGTTGGACAGTTTTTTGAGGGTGAAGGAGTACTCCCTCTCGAGCTTGGCCAGTTCCTTCCGAAGCCGAGCGGACTCGCTGTCGAAGTCGAGGATATCTTTCAAGAGCACGTACACCTCGACGCTCTTGGCCATGGTTCCCGCAGCGACCCTGGGCTTTGGGATCTCGCGGCTGCTGCCCACCTGGAGCGAAGCCAGCCGTGCCATCTCGCAGATGGTGGTTTCATGAGCCTTAAGGAGCATGCGGATCCTGGAATCTTCCTCGATGCAAACGGCATCCACCCTGGCGGCAGGAGGAATGTTCATCTCCCCGCGGATGTTTCGTATCCCGTTGATCACGGCCATGATGAGTTCCATTTCCTCTTCCGCTTCCGGATCGAGTCTTTCGGGATCGACACTCGGAATGGAAGCCTTGGCCAGGCTTCCCTGGACCCGGGGCATTCTCTGCCAGATCTCCTCGGTCACAAAGGGCATGAGGGGATGAAGGAGAATCAGGATGTTCTTCAGCACTTCCGCCGCCGTCGAAAGGGCCAGGGTCCTTACACCCGGATCCTCTCCATATATGTCCTGCTTGATGATTTCGAGATACCAGTCACAGAACTCGTGCCAGACGAATTGGTACATGGCGTTCGCGTACTGGTTAAAATGATACCCCTCGATGTCGCTCTGGACCCCCTCGATCACCCGCTGGACGCGACTGAGGATCCATCGATGGACGGTTCGAGCGGGACGGGCCGGAATTGGATCGAGGGCCTCCATTCCTTCCAGGTTCATGAGAAGCAGGCGCGCAGCGTTCCAGATTTTGTTGATAAAATGCTTGTAGCCCTCGATCCTTTCCTCGGAGAGTTTGACGTCCCTTCCCTGGACGGCAAAGGCGGCCAGGGTGAACCGCAAGGCGTCCGTCCCATACTGGTCCATGGTATCCACGGGATCGATGACATTCCCCTTGGATTTGCTCATCTTCTGGCCCTGGGCATCGCGGACGAGTGCATGGACATAGACATCCCGGAAGGGAACTTCCCCCATGAAGTGGAGGCCCATCATCATCATGCGCGCCACCCAGAAGTAGAGAATGTCGAAAGCGGTAACCAGAACGGAGGTGGGGTAGAATTTTTTCAGCTCCGCGGTCTGTTCGGGCCATCCCATGGTGGAAAAAGGCCATAAGGCCGAGCTGAACCATGTGTCCAGAACATCGAGATCCTGTTCCAGGTTCGTTCCCCGGCAGGATCGGCAGGAGGTGGGATCGTCCTGGGAAACGGTGATCTCACCGCACTCCCTGCAGTACCATGCGGGGATACGATGGCCCCACCAGATCTGGCGACTGATACACCAGTCCTCCAGGTTCTCGAGCCAGATAAAATAGTCTTTTTCCCACTTGGTTGGGACAATCCGGGTCTCGCCCTCCTGAACGGCGGCAATGGCTCGATCGGCCAGGGTCCTCGTCTTCACGAACCACTGGAGGGATTGCATGGGTTCCACGGCGCTCTTGCATCGATAGCAGTGACCGACCCGGTGCCGATAGGGTTCGGTCTTTACCAGGTATCCTCCCCGCTCGAGGTCCTTGAGGATTCGCTTGCGACAAGCCTGTCGGTCCATCCCCGCGTAGGTGCCCGCAGCCTCCGTCATGCAGCCGTTCTCTCCGATGACCCGGACCAGCTCAAGCTGATGCTTTCGACCGATCTCGAAATCGTTGAAATCGTGGGCGGGGGTCACCTTGAGGGCCCCTGTCCCGAACTCCCTATCCACGTAGGTGTCTCCGATGACCGGGATCGGACGCTCGACCAGCGGGAGCATTACCTTTTGTCCGATAAGGGGTTTGTGACGAGGATCCTCCGGATGGACCGCCACGGCTGTGTCGCCGAGCATGGTTTCCGGGCGTGTCGTGGCTACGACCACCCCCCCCTTGCCTGAAACGGCGGGGTATCGAATGAAGTACAGGTAGCTGTCCAGCTCCTCCCAATCCACCTCGATGTTGGCCAGGGCGGTCATGCATCGGGGGCACCAGTTGATCATCCGTTGTCCGCGGTAGATCAGTCCCTCCTCGTACAAGCGGATAAAAACCATCCGCACGGCCCGGGAGAGGCCTTCGTCCATGGTGAAACGTTCCCGGGACCAGTCGCACGAGGCCCCCAGGCGTTTGAGCTGGTTAATGATGATTCCGCCGTATTTCTGTTTCCAGCCCCACACCCGTTCGATAAAAGCCTCTCTGCCCAATTGGTGGCGGCTGAGTCCTTCCTGGATCAATTCTCGTTCCACCACGTTCTGGGTGGCGATTCCGGCATGGTCCGTGCCGGGAATCCACAGGACTTCGAACCCTTTGAGGCGGTGGTATCGGCAGAGGATGTCCTGCAGCGTGATGTTCAGGGCGTGTCCCATGTGGAGCTGGCCCGTCACATTGGGAGGAGGGATGACGATACTGAAAGGCGGCTTGGGACTATCCGGGTTCGCAGTCCAGCAGTTGTTTTGCTCCCAAAAGGCGGACCAACGCGCTTCGACATCCTGGAATGCGTAGGCCTTCGGCAACAGGTTTTCACTCATCATACCGCTCCCTCGCGGTGCTCCTTTCCATCCTATGGCGGCGGGCAGGACGATTCGCCCGGTCTCTCTCGAGCGACAATTCTCCTCCCCTGCCTTCGAACCCGGCGGAGGTCGTCCCCGCCGTCGCCATCCTTGCGGGTTCTAATGGGTATGACCCCTGAGGCGCTCGATTTCTTCCTGAAGCAAGGTCCGGACAATCTCGGGCAGCCTTGATTCCACGAGCTCATGGACCATCTCTATCAAACGTTCTTCGATGCGATGGACCAGTGGATCGAGGACGGCATTGATTTCCTCCGGGCTTCCCGCCGAGGAAGAAAGAGCTTCGGCGTCCATGCCGGCAGCCAATCCGGCCGTGATTCCCGTCGTGGCCTGGTCCGGAGGGAATTCCGCCGCAGCCTTCGATATCTCCGGTTCCACCGGAAATACCTCCGCCTCCCCTGTAATGTCGGGACCTCGCTCCCCCCCTTCGGACACCGCCGTTTCCTCCCTGGAAATCTGATCGAAGAGATCCTCCTCCTCGGACGACAACTCCCCCCCGATGAGACTCTCTGCCTGGCCCTCCGGGGAGGTCTCCTCCAGGAGAGCAAACTCCTTCAGCAGATCGTTCTCGAAAAAATCCTCTTCTTCAGACTCGGCGATTTTGCCGCCCGGCTCGGAGACATCCATCCCTTGTTCTGCATCCAGCAAGGGGACCTCGAAATCCTCCGGAGTGTCGTCTTCTTCCAAGTCTTCGGGCAGTTCCACGATATCGTGAAGTTCGATGACCTCTTCCTCGTCCAGCTCCTCGGATTCCAGGTCGAGCTCCTTGGAGAAAGCCTCTTCCTTTTCTTCCAGGGCCGGCGGCCTCTTCAGTTTTTTCATCGCGTTCCCTCGTCCCTAACCCTCGAAGACATTGTTCCGGGATGGATGGCTACGAGATACAACCTATTGGAATTCATCCCTAAAGACAGCCTCGGATCGTTCGAGTGCCCCGTTTTCATTCAGGATCTGCCCAAAGGCATGCAACCGATACCACGAGGGAAAATCCCCGTCAAGCTGCATATGTGGAGGGGAAATCCAGGAAGACAGGGGAGCGGCGGGGACTTGAGGACATGGCAAGGAAGTAAACTCGGCCACGGTGAAGATTTGACTCGCTTGGCGCCCTTCCCTCTGGCGGACCTCCCGAGCACGGCCCGGCGACCGATACCTGGGAACGCGCTTCCGTAACCAACGGATGGGCAGGTCGAAGGAGAACGAAAGGGAGACTCCCCCTCGAGGTGCTCTTTACGAAATTCCTTCCGCCTCCACCCTGCTCAGGGCCAGTTTCGCCCTGAGGAGTCGTTTGTAGTAAGAGGCCACCTTTTCGGCGTTGCCCGCCCTGAGCGCTTTGAGAAGGTCCCCCTCGAGTTCGGCGACTTCGAGACGCTCGTAGTAGTCGAGCATTTCCTTCAAATGGGCCAGAACGATCTTTCCCGTTAGGACGGGATGGTTGTTGGTCACGTTGGCGTCCGCGTAACGAAGGCCGTGTTCGAGCTCCACCTCCAGGCCGATTCGAAACTCCTCGAGGTCGATATTCATCCCTTCCACGTTCACCTCATCGAGAATGATACGGGCCTCCTCGGGGAGAACTTGCGGGAGCGGGATCGCCGACCAGTCGCGAATATTCAGAAGCCTGCACACACGCTTCACTTCCTCCACGGTCACATAGACAGGCAAATCCATCTTGCTTCTCCTTCCTGGGAGTAAGTTACGATTTCAAACCGATTCGGCCGCTGTCGGCACCCTCCCCGCGAGAGGGGCTGCGCCGCAAAAGACAGTGCCGAAAAAACCCACCATGTTTCCAATACAGGCATGGCATATGGCGGAAAACTTCAGTACGACCGGATCATCTACGTGCTTTTCAAGGTCCAGGAAGCACAGATTTTCGTGCCGCGGTTGGGACTCGATTCGATGGAGAAGCTCCCCCCGGATAATTCCACTCGTTCCCTCATACGCGGAAGACCGAAAGCCTTCTTGAGCGGTTCTTTCTCGAGGACCTCGACGGCATCAAATCCGACTCCATAGTCCCGGATGATGAGATGAAGGGTCGAATCCGCGTCCTGGATGGACAAACAGGCCCTCCGCGTTCCGCTGTGCTTCAGGATGTTTGTCAGAGCTTCCTGGATCACTCGATAGATCACGATCTTGAGCAGATCCGGAATGTTCTTTTCCACGGCATCCACGCTCTGCTCGATATGGATGGAAGGATGTCTCTCCTGAAACCGGTCGCACAACCAACGAACCGTCGCCAGCACCCCTTGCTGATCCAATGGGGGTGGTCGAAGGCGATCGGTGATTTTCCGAATTGCCTGGGAAGCATCCTGGACAGCGAGAGTCATCCCGTGGAGCAACTTCCGTTTCCACTCGCTTTTTTCCCGGGCCAACAAGTCCTCCACGCCGAGCATGGCCGCCTGGAAATGGAGATCGAAGATCTCCCGCAGCGACTCCGCCAACTCCTTCCTCTCCTCTTCCTGGGAGATGAGCAGTTTCGAAGAAAGCCTTCGCCATCTTTGCTCAGACAAGAGAAGGGCTTCCTGGGTCTCTTTCCGCTGGGTGATGTCTTCAAGAATGGCAATTCCACCCAGCACCCGTCCGTCTTCGGCAAGGATCGGTCCGTAGTCGGCCTTGATGTAAGAGATTCCACCGCCTTCCACGGGGACATAGCTGCCTTCATAGGAGGCGGCTCTGCCTTGCACACAGACCGAGACAGCCGTCTTCATCTTTTTGTCCCGCAGGGATGTCAGGAGATTGAACCCCAGGATCTTTTCCTTCTCCGTACCCCATATTTTGAGAATGTTTGCATTGCAGTCCGTGACAATTCCGTGGCAATCGAAGTGAAGGATTCCCAGAGGGGAATTCTCAAAAATCCGCCGGTACTTTTCCTCGGACTCCCGCAATTTCCTTTCCACCTGCTTTTGGAGGGTGATGTCGGTCACCGTGGCGATGGTGCCGCGCAGGTTCCCCAAATCATCAAAGACCGGCGTGCCCGAGATGATGGCGGGCAGCTTGGTCCCATCCTTTCTCAGCAGTTCGACTTCGTAGGAGGATTTGATATTCCGGCGTCGCTTTTCCTGGTGTTCCGCCAGGATGGCGCGGCTTCCCTCATCGAAAAATTGTATTTCCGGAAGTCCAATGGCCTCCTCCCTCCGGTAGCCCATCATCTCGCAGAGCTTGTCGTTGGCGTAAAGAACGATCCCGTTTTCATCCTGAACACTCAACCCCTCGTTCATGGTTTCCACCAAGGTCCGGAATTGTTCTTCACTCTTCCTCCCGGCCTCTTCGGCATTCTTCCATTCCGTAATGTCCCGGATGGACTCGACGGCCCCGATGATCTTTCCTTGATGGTCGTAGAGCGGGGATGCCTTTCCCCAAAGGTACGCACCCTTGTCGGCGTGCATCCGAGGGGCGAAGACCTCCGCCACAAGGGTATTTCTCTCTCTTTCCACAAAACGGTAATAACGGCCAGCCCCCGACTCCCCTCGCAGAGCGAAATCGATGAGGATGGGCCTGGCCTTGCCGTAGAAGGGAATCGAATACTCGAAATTGCCCTTACCGAGCATGTCCTCCTTCCCCACCCCCGTCATCTCCTCGATGGCGCGGTTCCAGACAACGACCGTCCCTTTGTCGTCAATGACAAAGGTGGCGTCCGGTAGAAACTCGATGAGGTCCACACATCTTTGATGATCGATAAAAAAGAGGTCTTTGGAGGGGGGAGGAAGGAGCTCCCGGGCCCTGAGCTCCGCCAATTTTTCACACAGTTCCAGAATTTCCTGAAGAAAATGATCCCTGGACTTCCGCTCTCTCTTCGTCACACGAGTCTCCGCAGGCAGGTAGGTGAAACGATAGTACGAACAATGAGCATCCGGCATAGAACGATTTGGATCTATTGTAGCAGCACCCGCTCCAAAGTCAAACGACAGGGATGAATGGTGGGGTTCTGCCTATCGAACGGCAATTCCCGCTGAACATCTCCATGGATTCGACGGCAAGAGGTGAAAGACCCTCCGGATCTTTTCCCCTGGATTCCTCTTGGAGCCAGCGCTCTTCCAGGCGGATCGAAAGAGAGGGCCGGACATCTGCTGGATCTGGTCCACCAGGAAAGTGAGGAATATGAACATCCCAAAGACCATGCTCAGGTTCTTTTTGCCCACTCCGTAGCTGTGCTCGAACATGTCTTCTTGAGACAGGTGGAAGGGGAAAGGTTTTCGGAGACAAAGCACGTGGTTCCGTCACCCGAGGTCAGTTCACGACCTTCCATGTAGACCATCTCTTCGAAGAGCTAGTACAGCGTGGCTAAAATGGTCACTCAGTTAACCGAGCAGGCAAGAATTTCATGCCGGACATGGGTTTAGTCTCCGTGTAGGGTTAGGGTCACTTTCCCGAAGACCCTAACACGGAGGATGACCGATCATGCCCGGACCTAAGTACAGCTCCGCATAAAAGAGTGTTCCCTGAATCCGTGAGCCTGATCTGTATGAGCCCCTTCGTCAGGGTTTGAGAGACCATCTCGAGCCGAGGAGAGGAGCGGGGAGCCGCCGGAACAGCAAACACAAGCTCCATTCGGCCGGCCTCGG
>JAGPLX010000022.1 GCA_018053185.1 Syntrophobacteraceae bacterium | reverse complement strand
TGACATTCAGTTTCCCGTTGAGGGGCACGGGCTGCCGGCAGTGGATCAGCATGCCTCTCTCATGGAAATGGAGGGAGCTCCCCACGTAGGACTTGCCCTCCCAGACGTAGGTCACTTCGCAGGGAGCTTTCTTCTCCGGCGATTTCTCCACGTGCTTCGCGGATGAATCGTCCCTTTCCTTCATGACCTTCCATTATCGTAACGTGGCGTTGAACTCATCGAGAACCTTTCGAACAATTTCGGCGTGAATCTCGTTCACTTCGTCATCGGTCAGGCTTCGGTCCTGGGCGCGATATACCACCCGGAAACCAAGGCTTTTCCGGTCGGTCCCCATCCGGGGGTGTCGGTAGATATCGAAAATCTCGACCCGTTCCATCAAGGGTTCCCGCTGGAGCAGAATGAAATCCCGGATCGTCTTGGCCGGGAGTTCTTCATCCACGACCACTGCCATGTCTCGGGCTACGGAAGGGAACTTGGGCAGAGGCCGGAAGCGGGTGGGTGGTCCACGGTGAGAAAAGAGGAGTTCAAAATCCAGGTCGAAGACGAAAACCGGATTCCTGAGTTCAAAAGCGTCCTGAACTTCCCCGTGTAATCGGCCGAGGGATCCGACACATCGGTCACCGCACAGGATGGTCGCCGATTGATAGGGGTCGAGAAAGGGTGCAGGGTCTTGGCTGGTATACCGAATGTCTTCACACCGAAAAAGATCCAGCAGTTCCTCCACCACTCCCTTGGCATCGGTGAAGTCGACAAGTTCCGGACCACCGTAGAGCAAATGAGGGACCCGCTTGCCGGCCATCAAGCCGGCCAATCGGTGGGGCTCATCTGCCAGCAGATCCCCTTCCCTTTTGAGGAAGACCTTGCTTAGTTCGAAAATCCGCAGGTCCTCGTTCCGGTGATCGAAATTGTACCGTGCGGTCTGGAGAAGGCCGGGGATCAGGGTCGTGCGCATGACCCCCTGGTCCTCACTGAGGGGATTCAGGATGGGGACCGGGTTCAGCCTGGGATCTCCGGCCTGGAATCGAAGTTTTATCAACGAATCCGCGGAGATGAACGAATAGGTCAGAACTTCGAAAAAGCCGCAGCCCTGGAGAAGCGTTCTGGCCTCTTCTCGGAGTTTCATGTGGGGATCCAGGGGAGCGCTGCCGACCGTGATTTGGGGCATGGTGACCGGAATTTCGTCGTAGCCGACGAGCCTTGCCACCTCCTCGGCAAGATCCGCCTCCCGCGTAACGTCGGGGCGAAACGAGGGTGGAACGACCCTCAGATGCTTTTCATCCACCTGTTCCACATCCATCTCGATACTTTGCAGCGTCTCGACCATGCGGGAGGTCTCCAGCTGTGTGCCCAGGAATCGGTTCACCCGATCCGCCCGAAGCTCGATGACCGGGCGTTGCTGAGGAGAGGGATACACGTCGATGCGACCAGTGGCGATCCGACCGCCCCCGACCTCCTGCATGAGTCGGGCGGCTCGATCCACGGCTCGGATAACCCCTTCGGGATCGATGCCTCTTTCGAAGCGAAAACTGGACTCGGTACGCAATCCGAGCTTCCTGCTGCTCCTTCGGATCCCCTGCGGCTGGAAATAGGCGCTTTCGATCAGTACGCGGGTGCTCTGGGGGGTGATTTCGGAGTACAAACCGCCCATGATCCCGGCAATGGCCACCGGTTCCCGGGCGTCGCAGATGAGAAGAGTGTCGTCGAAAAGGGTTCGTTCCACTCCGTCCAGGGTGATGAACTTCTCTCCCCGGCGAGCCCGACGGACCACGATGCGGTGCTGGGCCAGGCGGTCCAGGTCAAAGGCATGGAGAGGCTGTCCCAATTCCATGAGGATATAATTGGTGATATCCACGATATTGTTGATGGAACGAACACCAACGGATTCCAGACTTCGACGGAGCCACGAAGGAGACGGACCCACCGTGATTCCCTCGAGGATGCGGGCTGCGTATCGAGGGCAACCCTCGGGGTCCTCGATATCGACCGCCCCCAGCTCATCCACGGGAGGTCCCGTTTCCGTGGGCACCGAAGGAGGATATCGAAGCCGGCTCTTACAGACGGCGGCGATCTCCCTGGCAACTCCTACCATGCAGAGGCAATCGCCGCGGTTGGGGGTCACCCCGATCTCGAGGACCGTGTCCTCCAGCTCCAGGGCCCGGCTCAGGGGGATCCCCACCGGGGTTTCTGACGGCAGGATCCAGATTCCGCTTGCGTCTTCCCCCAGGGCAAGCTCCTTTTGCGAACAAAGCATTCCACGGGAGGTTTCTCCCCGAATGGTGACGGCACGGACCTCGGTTCCGCCTGGAAGCTTCGCCCCTTCGAGGGCCAGGGGAACGATGCCGCCCACCTTTATGTTGGGGGCGCCACAGACCACGCGAAATGATTCCCGCCCCGAGGATAATTCGCACAAACGCAGTCGGTCCGCACGAGGGTGAGGAAGAATTGCCTCGATCCTGGCCGTCACCACTTTATGAAAGGGGGCCCCCAGATCCCGGACCCCCTCCACCTCGAGGCCGACCATGGTGAGGCGATGGACCAGTTCCTCCACCGTAAGAGGAATGTCGACGTAATTACGAAGCCAGTTCAAGCTGACGATCATGGGTACTCCCTTTGCATCCCGCGCGGCGAACGGACCGTTCCACCTCCGATGGAAAACATGCTTTCAGGCTCCCTCGATGTCATCGGCACCCTGCGTACCTGTTTGCCGGGAAACCACCGTCCCGGATCGTATGGGGTGGACGGCCTCCCGGCATAGCCGGGGGAATAGGGCAGCCTTCGGAAGTGAGCTCGTTGAACTCCAGGTGGAGTGCCCAAAACAGGGTCGGCGGGGTTGGGTCCTAAAACTGCCGGAGAAAACGCAGATCGTTTTCAAAGAAGAGGCGCAGGTCGTCGATCCCGAATTTGAGCATCGCGATACGCTCGATCCCCATACCGAAGGCAAACCCGGTGACTTCCTCGGGATCGTACCCCACCATCTTGAAAACCTCCGGGTCCACCATGCCGGAGCCCAGTATTTCGAGCCAACCCGTTTGAGAACAGACCCTGCAACCCTTCCCGCGGCACATGACACACTCGATGTCCACCTCGGCACTTGGTTCCGTGAAGGGAAAAAAGCTGGGCCGAAAGCGCAGACCGGTCTCCGGTCCGAACATCCGGTGCACAAAGGTGGTGAGGAGCCCCTTGAGGTCCCCGAAGGAAATGTGGGTTCCCACCATGAGCCCTTCCACCTGGTGAAACATGGGGGTGTGAGTCATGTCCGAATCGCAGCGGTAGGTTCTTCCCGGGGCAATGACCCGGATGGGAGGGGTTCGCTTTTCCATGACCCGTACCTGGAGCGGTGAGGTATGAGTCCGGAGGACCACGTCTTCGGAAATGTAGAAGGTATCCTGCATGTCCCTTGCGGGATGGTCCCTGGGAATGTTCAGGGCCTCGAAATTGTAATAGTCCAGTTCGATCTCGGGGCCTTCCACGGTTTCGAACCCGAGCCGGTGGAAAATCCGGGAGATTTCCCGGGCCGTTTGGGTGATGGGATGGAGACGTCCTCGAAGAGGCCTTCGACCGGGGACCGTCACATCCAGGTGCTCCTCGCGCCGGGTCGTACGGTCTTTGGCCTGGAGCAGTCTCGAGGACAAAAGGCCCTCGATTTTCGCCTTGGCCTCGTTGAGCAGCCTGCCGACCTCTCTTCGATCACTCTCGGGAACCTGGACCAACTGTTTGAACAACTGGGCCAGTTTCCCTTTCCTTCCCAGGTAGCGGATCCGGATCTGGTCCAGCTGCCTGGGGTCTTCCTCCGAGCGGAGAATTTCCCGGGAAGCTTCCTCGAACAGGTTCCGGATGGTTTCCTGCATCGCTACGCTGCTTCCTTTACGATCCGCACGATTTCCGCAAAGGCCGCCGGGTCGCTCACCGCGAGCCCGGCCAGCACCTTTCGATCGAAGGAGAGGTTGGCCTTCTTGAGGCCGTTGATGAAGCGGGAATAGCTGAGTCCGTGTTCCCGGACCGCCGCATTGATTCGCATGATCCACAGGCTGCGGAATTCCCTTTTTCGTTGCTTGCGATCCCGGTAGGCAAATTTGAGTGCCCGATCGACGGTCTCGGTGGCGGTGCGGAAAAGCCTTCCACGACCTCCCCGGTACCCTCGAGCCATGTTCAGGACCTTCTTACGGCGCTCGCGTGATTTGACGGCTTTTTTCACCCTGGGCATGAGGCATCACTCCTTACTTTTCGCCCCGAAAAGGGACGAGTGGTCGCAAAAACTCTACAGGTACGGCAGCATCCGCTTGAGGGCCCTCATATTGGCGACATCCACCACTGTCTTCTGTCGAAGCCTTCGAGTTCTCTTGGAGGGCTTCTTGGTGAGTATATGGCTTTTGTTGGCTCGAGCCCGCATGAATTTGCCGCCGCCCGTTTTCGAAAAGCGTTTGGCTGCTGCGCGATTGGTCTTCAGCTTAGGCATTCCATCCTCCCTCAACGGATCTTCTGACTTCCGAACCTCGATGCTGCGCGGATCCCGGGTCGCTCCTGCAAATCACGACCTTGGACCAAGCCTACCCCCCGGGGTGCTCGAAGCCTTCGAACCTGCGGCCGGCATCCTCTTGCCGTAGAAACGGAGCAAAACCCTCGTGCACCGAAAACCGGGTGCATCCTCCCGGCCTCCAATGGATGAAGGGCTGGAATTTATTGGGATTTCACCGAGGTGTCAAGCGCTTTTTCCCCGCCTTTCCGGATTACTTCGGGGCCAGAATCATCACCATGTTTCGACCTTCCATCTTGGCAGGCTGTTCCACTACCGCTTCGTCCTTCAACTCCTCTCGAACCCGTTCCAACACTTTGGTACCCTGGTCGGAGTAGCTGATCTCCCGACCGCGAAACAGGATGGTGATCTTGGCCTTGTCCTTCTGGGCCAGGAATCTCCGAACATGCCTGATTTTGACGAGAAGGTCATGCTCGTCGGTCTTGGGCCGAATTTTGACCTCTTTCACCTGAATGACGGTCTGCTTCTTTTTGGCTTCCTGAAATCTTTTGTTTTGCTGGTACTTGTATTTGCCGTAATCCATGATCTTACAGACCGGAGGATCCGCATTGGGGGCCACCTCCACCAGATCCAGTTCCTCCTGTGCCGCCAACTCCAGAGCTTTCCTCAGGGTCAGAATCCCCAGTTGCTGTCCGTCGTGCCCGATGACTCTTACCTCGGAAGCCCGGATCTTCTCGTTGACATTAACTTGCTTCTCCAGTGTTGTTCCTCCCTTGTTGAAAGTGGTCCGTCAGCCCGTTTGTCAGTATGGGTTCACATCCGTTGCCCGATCCCGCCGGCTCGTTATTCCGCGTGCTATCCATATAGAGCGGAAAAACGCGACTCGTCAATCCCACCTGCAGGTCATCGGTTTTCATTTCGAGTGACTTGAAACATCAAATCCCTCCCAAACCAAGCCGTCCCCTGGTGGCTTCGAGGCATTCCTTCTCGACAAGGGATGCGAAGTCCTCGGGAGTCATGAGCTCCAATTGAGAACCGTCCCTCCGCCGAGGGGCGATTCCCCCCGCCGCCACCTCGCGATCCCCGATCACCAGCATGTAGGGAATCTTCTGCAGCTGAGCCTCTCGAATCTTGTATCCCAGTTTTTCGTTCCGGTCATCCAGTTCCACCCGGACCCCAAGGTTGCCAAGTTTTTCGCGAACCATCGTGGCATAGCCCTGGTGAGCGTCGGTCACTGTCAGCAGGATGGCTTGAACCGGCGCCAGCCATGTAGGGAACGCGCCGGCATAGTGCTCGATGAGAACCCCCAGAAACCGCTCGATGGCGCCGAGGATCACCCGGTGAACCATGACCGGGCGATGACGTGCTCCATCCTGCCCGACATAGGTAAGATCGAACCGTTCGGGAAGGGTGAAATCACATTGAATGGTAGCGCATTGCCAGCGCCGATCCAATGCGTCTCGCAACTTCACGTCGATCTTCGGCCCGTAGAAGGCCCCTTCCCCTTGGCAAACCACGTAGGGAATTCCCTTGTCTTCCAGGGCGGCCCTCAGGGCATTGGTGGCCCGATCCCAGTCTTCGTCCGTGCCGATGGATTTCAGGGGTCGTGTGCTGATCTCCATTTCGTACGAAAAACCAAAGATTCCCATCATTTCAATAACAAAGTCGATGATGCCCTGGATCTCTCCGTGAAGTTGCTCGGGAGTGCAGAGGATATGGGCATCGTCCTGGGTGAACTGCCGGACCCTCAACAATCCGTGCAGAACTCCGGATTTTTCGTGCCGATGAACCGTGCCCAGCTCAAAGTAGCGCAGGGGTAAGTCCCGGTAGCTTCGGACCCTGGACTTGTAGATGAGCATGTGGGACAGGCAGTTCATGGGCTTGATGCCATAGGACTGCTCATCGATTTCCGTGAAGTACATGTTTTCACGGTAGTGATCGAAGTGACCGGAGCGTTTCCACAGCTCGGTTTTCAAAAGGGTGGGTCCCATGACGATATGGTAGCCCCGGCGCAGATGCTCCCTCTTCTCAAAGGTCTCGAGGATGTGGCGCAGAAGTGCCCCCTTGGGATGATAGATGACCATCCCGGCCCCCACATCGTCGCTGAAGCTGAAGAGGTCGAGTTCCCTGCCCAGGCGGCGGTGGTCCCGGCGTTGGGCTTCTTCCAGGAACCGAAGATGCCGCTTGAGACCTTCCCGGTCGGGGAACGCTGTGCCGTAGATGCGTTGGAGCATCCGGTTTCTCTCGTCCCCCCGCCAATAGGCTCCGGCCACGCTGGTGAGTTTGTAGGCCTTGAGAAGGCCGGAATGGGGAATATGAGGTCCCCGGCACAGGTCCACAAAATCGCCCTGCCGATAAAGGGACACGGTTTGGTCCTGGAAGGACTCCAGCAATTCGGCCTTGTAGGGTTCTCCCCTTTCCTGGAAAAACCGGATGGCTTCCTGCCTGGGCATCTCCGTTCGCTCGAACTCGAGGCGGGCCGATACGATCTCGGCCATCCTGGCCTCGATCCTTTCCAGGTCCTCCAGACTGAAAGGGTTCTCCACATCGAAGTCGTAGTAGAAACCGTTTTCGATGGCCGGACCGATGGCAACCTTTGCCTGGGGAAAAAGTTCCTTGACCGCTTGGGCCATCACGTGAGCCGCGCTGTGGCGCAGAATCTCCAGCCCCTCTTCCGAACTGCCCTCCACCCCCTCCAACACCGTGTCTTCTTCCAGGGTCTTCTTCAGGTCCACCAGGTTTCCGTTGACACGGGCCGCAACCCATGAATCCCCGGCGGCCGCAACGGCCTTCAAGACCTCCCATGCCGAAATCCCTTTTGGGAAGGTCGTCCTGGAACCATCCCCCAAAGTGACCTCTATGGTTTCGGAATTCATCATCTCACCCTGAAACCCGCGTTGAGTCCTCGTCACCCATTCCCGCGGACGGCGTTACCGGCGGAGCTGTCTGCCCTTGTCGCCCCAACGCCTTTTGTGTGGAATCGCGCATTCACACCCGTTGTATCCGTGCCGGAAGGGAGAAAAAAAAGCACCTGCCTCACAGAGTGGGAAGATGCCTGAATCAGAGAGATCTTGCTCTGTTTGAAAAACTCTTCTTCCTGCTGCTTTTCAGGTCAATTCAACCCCACTGGGGTCTTGCTCGGATTTTCATTCAAGCTTCATTTTCCCTGGATGCCGAACCGGGCGCAAAACTGGTAGGCACGGGCGGTTTCGAACCGCCGACTTCTACCGCGTCAAGGTAGCGCTCTCCCACTGAGCTACGTGCCTACACGCTTTTTGGTGACTCTATAACGGTCTTGACAGGCCGTGTCAAGAGAAATGCCGGAAGGTTGGGGATTTGAAGGAAGGCTGTACAGAGCCGCAGGAGGGAGGATCTGTTCAGGGAAAAAGTTCATGGGACTTCCTTCGTCCCGCACCAAAGACGGCGGAAGGGTTGGCCTGATCATCTTGCATCGAGGAGCCATTTCCTGATTTTGTCCCTGGGCGGTACCGAACCTACGGCCACGACCTTTCCATTGATGATCAGGGCTGGAACTCCCATAACACCGTATCGGGCGATTTCCCGGATGTCGCGGATATGTTCGAGATTCGCGGGGATTTCCAGTTCCGTCAGCAGCTGCATGAGGATCTGCACCAGGCTGTCGCATTGGGCGCAGCCCATGCCCAAAACCTTGATGTCCAGTCCCCCCGCTGTCTCTTCGGGAACGGCCTTGCCGAGAAATTTGCGGAATTCCCGCACAAAGGCCCTGCCGTACTCCTCCCTGACCTGGTTCGGGATGTAGTTGCGCTCTTTCAGCCTTTCCAGCATGAAGGAAGCGACAGCCTCATCGTCTTGCTCGGCATGAGTTTGCACCATCTCTTCCAGGAGGGACCGCATTCCGATGATGCTCACATCCGAGTGGCCTACGCGGATACGGGTAATATCGTTCGTACTCATGAGACTCCTCGATTCCTCGCCGTCATTTCCGGGAGATTTCGTTCAGGCCCGTCGTTTCGCTCCGGCCGGACCCGGGTTTGGCCCGGAACCCCGGGCAACCCCTCCGATGGAATGAGATGACGGGCGGACAATTAAGCTTATACTTCGACACAAATTATGGATGGATCCCTACGGTTTCAAACCGAAGATGCGGTTTCATCAGCATCGTGCCGCCACCCTCGGACACGATGCGCAACACGGCCTGGACATCCTTCACCCGGGAGCCGGCCGTGTGAGTGATTTTCGTTCCGCGAAAGATTTCGCCGCAAAGCGGGGATGAGGGTCCAAGCAGGACGGCGGCCCGTGGATTCCCCAGGGCCTCGTTCACTTCGTCGAACGTGCCGTTGATCAAGGTGGTGCCCGTGATGAGGGCAATGGTACAGGAAGCCAAAACCTCCTTTCCCTGTTCCGGGGAGAGGGTGCTTTCTCCCGGCCGCGGATTCATCTCCACGATGTCCAGGCGGCATCCGGTCTTCTTCAGCTTGCCGACTACCGGCGCAAAATACCCCACCATCGCCACCTTGTCGTTCTTGGTAATGTCCAGAGAGGCGATAACCTCATCCCGGCTCCCAACAGGCGCAGGCAAGGCCGCCAGAAGGGCATTCGCCGTGGCGAGGCCCACGGCCCTCGCCAGGGTGGATGTTGGATCGACCAACATGAGTAAAATCTCTCGGGTCGGACTGCCGGCAAGGGTCCCGGCAGCCCCCAGGTGAGTGCATGAGGATGCGGTGTCTTTCGGAGTCCATGCCACGCCGGCACAGCCCATATCGAGCTCGACGGCGGAATATCCCAGCCCGATGCGCACATCCTTGACGGTGGAATGCTCGGCAAGAGGCAAGAGCAGATCAACAAGGCGTTTTTGCACGGTCAACGTGATGTTTTTCCTTCTACCCATCGAGCCTCCCTCATGACCATTGACACCAGGTTGCCGGCACAAGAGTCCTGGTCCGAGAGCAAGGGCAAAGACCCCATGGCCCCTGTCCTACGAAGGATTGTGGAGCCGGTTTCGATGGCTATTCAACAGGGAAATCCCCACAAACAGATAATGAATTCCGCTGAGAACCGACAAGAGTGCGGTGATCGCATAAAGAGCCAGGTAGCCGTTCGGGGGCAAGACCAAAAACCAGGAACCCATGGCGGCCAGGAGGGTGAGAAGCTGAAAAAGGGTCGTGGTTTTGCTTAACAGGGAAGGCCGGATCTCCAGGGGGATGTTGTGAAACATCAGGGTCAGCACTCCCAGAATGATCAGGATGTCTCGGCTCACCGCAATGACCACGAGCCAATCGGGAACGAGGTCCCGAATGCCGAGGAGGATGAAAGTGGAGACCAGGAGGAACTTGTCTGCCAGGGGATCCAGGTAGGCACCGAGCCTGGTCTTTTGGCGGAAGACTCGGGCGATAAGACCATCCAGCCCGTCTGTCAGCCCGGCAATGAAGAAGACCAGGAGGGCGGCTTTGAGCTTTTTTTCCAGGAGCAACCACGCCAGAAGAGGAGTAAGCAGAATGCGGAGAATGGTCAAGCAATTTGGAATATTCATCCCTCCGGTCCCTCTCTCATTCGGAATGACTGAATGAAATGGTGAGAGTGCGGGAATCGGGGGAGTATCCCTCCACACGAACGGTCAGATCGTCCTTGAGGCGAGTTTCGCCCAAAGTTTCGAGAAATCGTCCATCCACCCCATCCATCCGGACCCTGGTTCCGTCGGGACCCATGGTCACGCTGATGACCCGAGCGGATTTGCAGTGCTCTCGAAGATATTTTTCGAGCTCCTCCCAGTGGGCATAGGAATGTGGTGCCTTGATGGCCAGTGTGATCTCCCCGCTTCCACGAATGGTGGGTGGGGGCTGCGGGGGGGAAGGAGTCGATGGCGGGGCCTCTTGGGGAATGGGAGGCGCTTGGGACGGCGCCTGTCTGCCCATTGTTTCCGAGGGCGACGGCTCCGTGACCGGGGGTGCGGAGGGGGAGGCAGGCTGCGGTTCGATAAAGCGGCGATCCGCAGCGGGAGTCCTTTTCCCGAATTCCCCCATGAACTGATCGAGCTGGGGAATGATCAGGGAAGCCAGTTCCAGGGCGCCTTCCTGTATCGAGTCGCCGTGGAGGGTCCATTGTTTTCGGATCTCACCCTGGACCCTCCCCGAGGGAACATCCACGACCCTGAGCGCCGCTTCGATCCGCGGGTTCTGATTCCCGCTCTTTCTAAGTGCGACGGTGCCTACCACGGCCCTGGCAAGCCCGAGTCTTCCGGCTTGTGCCAGCACGGAGTTTAGGGGAACATTGCCCCGGACGTCCGGGGTCAATGCTCCCGCCTCCGGCAGACGTACGGACCACGTGTAATCTCGACATTCCTGCAGGACGCTGGATGCAAAGAGACCCCTGGGGTCTCGCGGTCCTTTGGGAATGTGCCAATCCTCGCCCCAACTCTCTGCCACCGCCCAGTACAGCTCCTGACCGGAGGGGACGATTCCCCGGGTGGCCTGCCTCGGCTCTCCGGAGTTCCTCACGGTTTCGCTCGTCGAAGCGGTTCTCGATGGTTGGTCGGGGAGTGAAGCCGGCTCCTGACGTTCTCCATACGAGCCTGCGCCAAGGCCCATCTGCATGAGGTCTCTTCTCAGGTTATCCATGGCTACGGTAACCTGACCCGTAACCCGGTAGAGGCCGCCGGCAGGGGATTCCGAGAAGAGTTGATAGGTCACGACATACCGCTCCGGGTGCTTGAGGATTTTTTCCTGAACGGGTCCAAACCGGCTTCCCATTTGAGACGAGGAGAGGAGGTTTCCCAGGGCCTGGGTCACCGCCTGGAGCAAAAAATCCTGGATGGCGTCCTGCTGGCTTCTGGCGCGATCTTGTGGATGATAAATGGCTTGTCCCTGGCTGAAAAAGAGGGCTGTTTTTCCCTGGGCCGGCTCCTGGGCGCTCCAGGCTGGGGCCGTAGCAACCGCGGCCAGGAAAATCGCGCAACAAAGAATCCTCCTCTGCCACTGGGGACGCATCGACATTGACGGGGTTCCTCCGGAACTCGGTGGAAATGATCGGCTTCCTTTCGCCAAGTGGTACTTGGTATCATAGACATGTTGGAAACAAAAGGAGAAATCGGTGACTACCGTTCCCACGGAGACCCTTGTCCGCAACTTCCTCATCGCACCACGAGAGATTCATTTCCTTCGGTTTATCCTGGAAGCGTATCCGGGGATGGCCGTCGTCTCGACAATCGATCCCAAACTCGGTTGGGTGCGGCTCAACATCTCCCCAGGCTGCGAAGAGGAAGTGGAAGCCATTCTCCAGGCCGAAAAGGAGCAACTCCACCTGAGGTCCGTCAGCTCCCTCGATCCTTCGCCATCTGTCGTCCCTGCCCCATGAGTCGGGTGTCCGGGGATTCCATGAGCGGAGTCAGGGACCCGTTCCGCAGGTTGGATTCCCTGAGCGGGCGGAACCCGTTGGAGGCGCCTCGAGTAAAATTCACGGCACGTCGCTCTCTTCCCATGCGACGTACTTCAATCCGGGGACTCGGTCGGAGAGCCTCTCCACGATTTGCCCGCACGGGATATCTTCCTTGCTGCACAGACGCAGCCGAAATGTCTTGGTCTGGGAGACCATATCGTACTCGTAGTTGATAAAGCGAACTTCCAGGCCGCGGTAGGTCCCCAGGACTTCCCTGACGCAGGGGAGTGAAGCCTCGCATTCCTGACACGTCAGGGTGAGAACGGTGTAAATATCATGTCGGACGAAGGCTTTCAGATGTCGCAGATTGTAGAGAATCAAAAGGCTGATGGTGGCGGTGAATATGGCGGGCAGGAGATAGCCGGCGCCGACGGCAAGGCCGACTCCCGTGACCATCCATAGACCGGCGGCGGTGGTGAGGCCTCTCACGGTCCCCTTTCCCTTGATGATGGCCCCTGCCCCGAGGAATCCCATTCCTGCTACGGCGTATGAGGCGATTCTTCCTGGATCGAGACGAACGGAGGACGTGGCATCCACATCCGAGAAGAGTGCCGCCATGTGCAGGGAGAGCATCATCAACAAGCACGATCCAACAGAAACCAGGACGTTTGTCCTCAAACCCGCCGATTGCCCGTGAGATTCTCTTTCGAACCCAACCGCACCGCCGAGGACGGCGGCAACAGACAGCTTGATCACCCACAACCATGTGTCGTGCCAATCCGATATCATGGGCTTCCTCGTTTTCTATGGGGATTCATCCCTCTCGTCCCACGCGGCGACCGTGCCGGACCGCCATGAACCGATATGCCGTATCACGCGTTTCGATGATTATATGCCCTATTATGCTCGACCTTCTCCTAAAAATCGAGGGGGAGAGCGTGTATTGGAACCTGGAGGAGCGAACCGCATGGGAAGGCCGGGCCTTGAGGGAGTACTGTGAAATGAAAGGGTCATGGCGCAGAGGCTTGCCAAGCCGCTCTGTTCCTGTTATTTGGTTGCAAACCGGGGGGAAATTGGCTAAGAAGGAAGGAAATCTTGGATTTATCCCCTGTAAATAAGAGGTTAGCGATCCGGAGACCCTCGGGCCTTCCGGTCCGAAGGGTCCGTAACCCTGTGGGGTACCATCGGACGGGCAAACCGTCATCCGCTTAGATGCACGAGGGGGCCTGGTGGCGTTGGAGGACCAAGCGCCGAAGAATCCGGCGCAGGCAATCGAAATCCATGTCTTTGGCCATGGAGATGAGATCCTCAAGGAGGGGGAGACCACGCCGTGCTTCTTCGTCATCCTCAGGGGCAAAGTGCGCATCAGCCGGCAGGGAAGAACCATCCGGGTTTTGCAGGACCAGGATGTATTCGGACTGGATACTCTCGTGCTGAAGATGCCTTCGAGCTATACGGCCAGCTCGGTGGAAACCTCTCGCATCGCCGTTTACGGGCCCGAGGCCCTGGACCACTTCATCCGAAAGAACCCCCGGATGGTGCAGAGGATCCTGACATCGGTACTGCGGCAGCTCAACCAGACCGGTTACAACCTCACGGGGGAGCCGGATCCCTTTTCCCTCGAGGAATACCGCCTGAGGTTTTTCAAGGACGGTGAGACGGTCCTGCAGGAAGGCACAGTGGGGAAAGAATTCTTCCGCCTGGTGTCCACTCAGGGCGGACTGAGGGTACTGGTCCGAGGCAACGAAGTGGGACGAATCCACAAGCCGGGGGAATTCATTGGTGAAATGGCCGGATTGATGGGTCGTCCCTATCCCTTCACGGTAACGAGTGTTGGAGAGAGCGTCCTGGAGAGTTACACGCACGAGGACCTGGATGGAATTGCGTGGTACTATCCCGACAAGGCTTCCCTCATGATTCGCGCACTCCTGGGGGAGGTGAGGGAAGAATCATCCACGGTTGAGCCCACCACAGGAAAAGGATGACCCAGCCGCTCCATGGCCGAGACAATTCCTAGAAGCCTCTATGTTCACACCTTCGGCTGCCGGATGAATGAGTACGACTCCCTGCGCCTGCAACGGCTGTTGAAGACGAGGGGGTATCGGTCCACGACCTGCATCGAGGATGCCGACCTCATCTTCTTGAACACATGTTCCGTCCGTGAAAAACCGGAACAGAAGCTTTTCTCGTTTTTGGGCCGTTTGCGTCGACTGAAAGTCCGCAACCCGGATCTCAAGATCGTGGTGGGGGGGTGTTTGGCCCAGCAGCTCGGAGAACGGTTACTGGAGCGATTCGAGTACTTGGACTTGGTGTTGGGAACGCGGGCCATCGGCAACGCAGGGGACCTCCTGGAAACGATCCGGGAAACGGGACGAAGACTGGCTTATCTTCCCGAAGAGGAGGACCCGGAGGAGCAGGTTGAGTGCCCGGCATCGGTCCCTGCGGGTTCGGTGACAGCCCCCGTTACCGTCATGCAGGGATGTGACAATTTTTGTGCCTACTGTATCGTCCCCTACGTGCGGGGAAGGGAACGGAGTCGCCGACCGGAGAGGGTGCTTTCGGAGGTTCGCGCGGCAGTGGGTACGGGAGTTCGGGAGGTACTGCTTCTTGGGCAGAACGTGAACTCCTATGGTCGAGGCTTGCCCGAGGAGATTTCCTTTGTCGAGCTCCTGGGCCGGCTCCAGGAGTGCACAGGCGTTTCCAGAATTCGTTTCACGACTTCTCATCCCAAGGATCTGACGGAACCCCTCATGAGAGCTTTTACCGAGTTGCCCGCTCTTTGTCCGCATCTTCATCTGCCGGTGCAAAGCGGATCGGATCGGATCCTTGGTGCCATGAACCGCCGCTACACGGCGGCGCAGTATGTCCGCAAGATCGATCGGCTGCGGGAATTATGCCCCGAAATCGCTTTGTCTTCGGATGTCATTGTCGGATTTCCCGGTGAAACCGAGGCGGATTTCAAGGCGACTCTCGATCTTTTGGAACGGGTTCAATTCGACTCGCTGTTTTCCTTTCGCTATTCCGACCGACCCTTCACGGCGGCCGGGGAATTTGGAAACAAAGTGGATTCGACGACCAAGTCGCGTCGCCTCATCGAATTACAGGAGCTCCAAGCTCGAATTACCCTGCAAAAGAACCAGGCGGAGATCGGACGTGTCCGGGATGTTCTGGTGGAGGGAGAGAGCAAGGCCTCCAACGGTCAGCTCACCGGCCGGACCCCTCAAAACCGGGTGGTGAATTTCGAGGGGCCGGAGCAGTGGGTCGGTCGTGTGGTTCCCGTGAGAATCGTGGATGCCTACTCTCATTCCTTGAAGGGGGAACCCAACCCTCGGTGACGGGTTTTCGCCCGCAGGGTCGGTTCGGACAGGGTCATTTTTGAGGGGTATCTCGTCTTTTGCCCCCAAAAGGTGGATGCAAAAGAGATCGTTCCGTGGAGATTCGTTTCGCATCCAATGAGGGGGTCTCCATGTCCATCCGTTCCGCCCTGGACGGGCGGCAGGAAGGAGGGTTGTATGCTCAGAGAAATGAAAGTGGCGGGATTGGTCATGGATCCCCAGACCAACACTCCCATTGTCGTGCTCAAGGACCTCCATAGTGAAGCGTCCCTTCCCATCTGGATCGGCCTCCTGGAGGCCACGTCCATTGCAACGGAACTGGAGAAAATCCAGTTCCCGCGTCCTATGACTCACGACCTCATGATGAACTGCCTGGATCATTTCAAGATCCGTATCGAACGAATCGAAGTATGCGATCTTCGGAACAATACCTATTACGCGCTCATTTACCTGCGGGAGAACGACGAGATCAGCACCCTCGATGCACGGCCCAGCGATGCGATCGCCATCGCCTTGAGGGCCAATGCTCCCATCTTTGTGAACGAAGAGGTTCTCTCCAAGTCTCAGAAAATCGAGGGCGCAGGGCAGAAGGTCTTCGACAAGGAGAACCAGGATAAGTGGGCGGAGATTCTCAACAATCTGGATCAGGACGCCTTCGGCAAATACAAGATGTAGATCTGCGGGCCTTCCTGGGTTCCAGGAAGAGTCCTGCTCGATTCCTGTGTGAGACTTCATGGGGTTTGATTCGGGGGAACGAGGGGATGAAGCGGGATAGCCAGCGGCTGATCGAGCTGATCCGGGTCGCTCGGGGAGAAAAACCCGCCGAGCTTTTGTTGCGCAATTGCCGGCTGGTAAACGTACTGACGGGAAAGGTGGAGGAGGCGGACCTTGCCGTGAGCAACGGCCTCTTTGTGGGCCGGGGACCCTATGATGCCCGACGAGTCCTGGATCTCGAAGGAAAATATGTCTGTCCCGGGTTCATTGACGGTCACATCCACATCGAAAGCACCCTCCTGAGTCCCTCCCGGTTTTGTGCCGCGGTAGTCCCATGGGGCACATCCGCCGTGGTGGCGGACCCTCACGAAATTGCCAACGTACTCGGCCTGAAAGGTATTCGATACTTTCTGGACGCAACGGAAGCACTTCCTCTCGATGTCTATCTCAACCTGCCCAGCTGTGTCCCGGCGACCCACCTCGAGACGTCGGGGGCGCAGCTTCGCGCGGCCGACCTGTATTCGCTCCTGCCTCATCCAAGACTCCTGGGACTGGCCGAGATGATGAACTTTCCGGGCGTGTTGACAGGGCTGCCGGAAGTGGTGGACAAGCTCATCCTTTTCCAGGACCGGGTGATGGACGGCCACTGCCCCCGACTGGGCGGGCGGGATCTCAATGCCTATCTTGCCACGGGGATCGGTTCGGACCACGAGTGCACAGACCTCGAGGAAGCGAGGGAAAAGCTTGCCGGGGGCATGACCGTCATGATCCGTGAAGGCAGCCAGTCCAAAGACCTGGCCGCCCTTTTGCCCCTGGTCGACGAATTCACATGGCCCCACTGTATGCTGGTGAGTGACGACCGGCACCCGGACGATTTGTGCAGGGACGGCCACATGAACTTTTCGGTGAACCGGGCCATGGAGTTGGGAATGGACCCGGTTCGAGCCATCACCCTCGCAACCTGGACCCCGGCCCGCTATTTCGGGTTGCAGCGGCGGGGCGCCGTCGCTCCGGGGTACCTGGCGGACTTCAGTGTGAGCCCGACCCTGAATCCATGGAGGCCCGAGCTAGTGTTCAAGGGGGGAGTGGAAGCGGCCCGCGATGGAAAGCTCACCATTGCCGAAGGTCTTTGGGCTTCAACCGTGACGCCGCCCCCGGCCCCCATGCGAATCTCCCGGATCGAGGAGCAGGATTTGGCGGTCCCTGTCCGGCCGGGGCGTCTGCGGGTCATCGGCGCCCGGGAGGGAACGCTCTTGACCGAGGAAATTCTCATCGCTCCCAGGGTGGTGGACGGGAAGGTGGTTGCGGATCCGGATCGCGATGTTTTGAAACTGGTTGTTTTCAACCGCTACGTACCGGACCGATCTCCTTCCGTGGCTTTTGTACGGGGTTTTGGCCTCAAGAAGGGCGCCTTGGCCGCCACCGTGGCTCACGATGCCCACAATGTGATCGCGGCCGGCATCGGGGATGAGGACATTGTGCACGTGGTGTCGGCGGTTCGCGAGGCAGGAGGTGGAATGGCCGTCGGCCGGGCCGGGGAACCGGTGGATCTCCTGCCGCTGCCCGTGGCGGGGCTCATGTCCGACCAGCCCCTGGAACATGTGGTGCACCGGCTTGATTCAATGAAACATCGAGCCCGCCAATGGGGATGTTCCATGGACAATCCGTTCATGGCCCTATCCTTTCTTGCCCTGCCCGTGATTCCCGCCCTTAAGCTCACCGATCTCGGCCTCGTGGACGTGAATGCCTTCTCCTTCCTCCCCTTGTTCAAGGGGAATTAGTACTGTTCGCCTAGACGGAATTGATCATCTTGTCTTTCCCAACAGGAGGAAGGGCTGTGCCCAATGGAAGCGGGTGCTGAATTCCCTCGTAGGGAACTAGATGGCAGGTGACACGACCGACCCCTTCCCGGGATTGCGGCGCAATAGCACATAGATAGCCCCCGCTCCTCCATCCTGGGATCTGGCTGAGGCAAAGGCGAGAACCAGTTGCTTGAGGGGGGATCGAGTCAACCACGAGACCAGTCCCTCTTTCAAAATGGGCTGTTTGTCCCTCGAGTTGAGACCTCTCCCTGAGATAACAAGGACGCATCGAAGATTCCTCGCGAAGCTCTCCCACAGGAATGCGGTCACCACCTCACGTGCCTCCGCCCGCTTGTACCCATGCAGGTCGATACTATCCTGCCGGCTGAACTCTCCCTTGCGAAGCTTCCGAAGTATATCCGGCGAAAGACCCACCAGCGCTCCGTCGATGTATTCATCGGAATAGGTCAGCTCAAAAGATGCCTGCCCGCTGACAAGGTCCGTCAGTTGTGTGTAGACATCGAGCTCTTCCCGGGCCAGGAATCGAGGAGGGCTCTTCGCGGGGGGGACGGGGGGAATGCGAACCCCTTGAGTACGATCCAGGGGAACCACGTCGGCCATCGCCTCACGAAAAAGCCTTTCTTCTTCCTGCTCCGGAGTCTCCCTGCACAAAGGTTCCGGTGTTACGGCTCTGGGCTCGGGACACGGAAATCTTCGTCTCGACAGCTGTTGATCCAGGCCCGCAAAGGGGGTATAGAAGGTGGGCCCGTCGGGCTCTCGATGGGGGGGTCGTTGCCTGGTGAGAAGAATTGCCTTCTTCTTGTCCATCATGGCCTGCCTCGTTCTTTTGCCGTTCATTGATAGCACGGGAGTGCGAAACAGGAAATCCTTTCATGAAACCTCCTCTTCTCATCGAGACGACCAGGAAGCTGGCCGAAATTCTACCACGCCTCAGGGAGTCACGACATATCGCCGTGGACACGGAATCAAACAGCTTCCATGCCTATTTCGAACGACTATGCCTCATTCAGATCTCCACCCCCGAGGAGGACTACATCCTGGATCCTCTCGCCATAGAGGATCTGACCGGTCTTGGAGAAGTCCTCTCGGACTCGAAGATCGAGAAGATCTTCCATGCGGCCTCCAACGATGTGCTGGGGTTCAAACGCGACTTTCAATTCCAGGTGCACGGCCTTTTCGATACGGCCATCGCGGGGAAACTCCTGGGCTGCAAGAAATTGGCCCTCGCGAGAATGCTCGAGGATCATTTCGGGGTCATCCTGGACAAGAAATGGCAGAGATGCAACTGGGCCCGCAGACCCCTCGACGAAGAACAACTCGACTACGCCCGCCTGGATACTCATTACCTAATCCCTTTGCGGCATCAAATGGCAGTCGAACTCGAGGAACGCAATCTTTGGGACGCGGCCGCGAAAGCCTTTCAGATGGTCTGCGAACAGAGCCTCCAGCAAAAGGTGTTCCGTCCGGGGGGATACCTGTACATTCGAGGGGCACGCCAGCTCGATCAGGAGGGAAAACGGGTGCTGAAGGCCCTGTACTTGTATAGAGAACAGGAGGCCAAAAAGCGTGACATCGCTCCCTTTCGGATTCTTTCCAACGAAACCCTGGTGCGCCTCGCTCAATGCCGGCCCGCCAGCGTCGAGGACCTGGCCCGGATCAAGGGGGTGCCGAAGGTCTACCGGCACCATCCATCCGCTCGGCAGTTACTCAAAAGGATTTGGAACGTTTAGCCATGAAATCGACCCTGCAGCTCAGCGATTGCCGTAAAGCATTTCGGCACGATCAGGACAAGGCCCGAACACCGGAAGAAACGGTCCGGTGGGTCCGCAACCGGCTGGCACGCATCGAGATGGATCTTCTGACAAAAACCGTGCGAATCGACACGGGGAGGCTTTCCATTCCGGTGTTCATCAGCCTGTGTGGAACGGACGCCACAAGGCTTACGGGAACCAAGAAGCAGATGGGAAAAGGGGCGTCTGCGAGCCAGTCCGAAGCCAGTGCCATCATGGAACTGATGGAACGGTTCAGCTTCTTTTCCTTCCTGCACCATCACCCCTTTTCCATTGCCCCCCTCTCCTCCCTCGGCACCGACGCCGTCCCGGTGGAAAGACTCCTGGATTCGATCCATGACTCGACCACTCCTGCTGAGAAATGCAGGGAATTTCTGGATGAATGCCCCCTGCGATGGGTCGTGGCCCACAACCTGACGGTGGGCGAGGACCAGTGGATTCCCATCGACTGGTTTTATCTCATCAACGAATATAACGGGGCGGCTGCTGGAAATACCTTGGAAGAAGCCATCCTTCAGAGCCTGTGCGAGGTCGTGGAGCGCCACGTCGGGACGGTCGTCAGCTATGGGAAAATCCCGACACCCGGAATCGATGTCCGGTCACTGGAAGACCCCGTGGCCATCGAGCTGGTGGAGAAGTTCCATCGTCTCGGCATTCGGCTTTTCCTCCGGGATTTTTCCCTGGACACGGGGATTCCCACCGTGGGAGCCCTAGCCTACGATCCGTCCACTTTTCCCGAGCGCAGTGAGATCGTCTTCGCGGCCGGAACAACGACCAGCCCGGAAAAGTCCCTGTGTCGAGCGCTCACGGAAATTGCCCAACTGGCCGGGGACTTCGCGAATCGCACCTCCTATCGCCCTACTCTTCCCAAGTACGAATCTCTCGACGAGGCCGCCTACCTCATGGACACGGGGGACCTTGTGTCCGTCCGGAGTCTGCCGAACCTCGAGGACGACAGCTTCCGGGTCGAGATCGACCGATGCGTGCGGGCTCTCGAGAGACTCGGCCGGGACGTTTTCACCATTGAGGTGACTCACCCCGAGGTCCGGGTACCGGCGGTGTATACGGTGGTTCCCGGAGCTCATTTCCTGGACCGAACCCGGGGTACGGACTTTGCCCAGCACGCGGCAAGGACGATCCTTCGTGGCTTACCGTCGGAAGCGGCCTCTGTGCAGATGGAACGCCTTCTCGAAATTTTCGGTCCCCGGTACGATCTCACCTTCTTTCACGCCCACAGCCTTGAGCTGGCGGACCGACCTCGGGAGGCTCTGGCCATGTTTCGCAGCGCTCTCCATCAGGACCCGGCACCCTTGGACATCGCCAGTATTTTCGTTCACATGGCTTCCTGCCACAAGGACCTGGGAGAATACCGGGACGCCCTGAAGGCCCTCGATACGGCGGAACAGCACAACCCGGAACTGAAGGAAATCTACAACCTGCGAGGCTTTTGCCACTATCGGCTCAAAGAGCACCAGGCGGCCATCGAGGCTTTCGAGCGGGCCATCGAGATCGATCCGGGGTCCGGAATCGACTATGCCAATATCGGATCCAATTTGAGGGAACTTGGTTTCCGGGAAGAAGCCATCCGCCTGTATCGAATGGCCCTCGAGCTGGATCCGGACATCGAATTTGCGCGGGAAAATCTGGACCGCCTGACAGCGGAGGCGGGAGAAAGGGAATAGAGAGTGCCGAGATCAGAGGGCGAACTCGAGGTCCTCGAGCATCCTTCGGTCCTGTTCCACCTCCCGGCCGGCAACGGTCAGCAAAGGTCCCATCATGATTCCCGTAGCTCCCGCATAAAAGATCATGGCTTGGAGGTCTCGCAGATGCAGCCTGCCGGCACAGACCCTCACTTCGGCCCTCGGGTTCATCAGGCGGAACATGGCGATGTTGCGGATCATATCCAGGGGCTTCATGGGTTCCATATGGTCGAGTTTAGTGCCTGGGATGGGGATGAGGAAGTTCAAGGGAATGGAGTCCACTTCCTCTCGTGCCAGGCAGGCGGCAAATTCCACCCTCTGATCGAGGGATTCTCCCAGGCCGAGGATGCCGCCACAGCAGACCTCGAGTCCCACCTCCTTCACGGCACGCACGGTGGCAAGCCGTTTTGAATAGGGGTGGGTGGTGCAAACACTCGGGTAGTAGCTTTCCGCCGTTTCCAGGTTGTGGTGAAACCGACTGAATCCGGCTTCCTTGAGGGCCTTCAGGTCATGCCGATCCAGGCAACCGAAGGAGGCACACCATTTCACCCGGGAGTTGCGTTCCCTTTCGACGACTTCGCACACCTTCCTCACCCCGGTCTTGCTGAGTGACTCTCCGCTGGTGACCACCCCGAAATACTCGACGGGAAGGTCCAGGACGGTGTGGTAAGCAGCCAGGATTTCCCGGGGTTGTGCCAACGGAGAAATCTCGGCGCGGGTGCGGTGGTGGGAGGACTGGGCGCAGAAGGCGCAGTCTTCCTTGCAGGCTCCGCTCTTGGCGTTCATGATGGAACATGAAATGATCTTGTCCCCGAAGTACCTTCGGCGGATCCTGGTGGCTGCGGCACACACTTCTGGAATGTCGTCCCGATGACAGCGCAGTATGGCAAGAGCTGTTTCCTCGGATACGGGAAACCCTCGCTCGGAAGCTTCTCTCAGATTTTTCAAATGGATGGAGTTCATCATTCGTCAACCTCTTTCGCCTTACCTGTTCGATGTTTTGTCGACTTTAAATCCAGACCCTGATCTTTCCGGCGGACTTCCCAACAGTATTTCGCCTCCTGAATTTTGCCTCGCAGACTTCGACATACTCTCGTCGCCGGTCGGCCCGAGCTCGGGCCCGGAAGGGCCGCTGAACGGGGCTCTCCGGATTTCACTCCCTGCCGCCCCGGTAACTGCAGTTCCCCAAGGGCAGTGGACGGCAACAAGGGGGCAGTTCCCCGGTCTCGACCGCCACGTCAATGGGAATTCCTCCCCGGGGATTCCACAGGCCCACAACCCGAAGATACTTGGGGTCCATGGCTTCCTTCAAACGGGTGTGGATGGCGACGGTACATTCTTCGTTGAACGCGCCGTAATTTCGAAAACTTCCCAGAAACAGCTTGAAGGACTTGCTCTCCACGAGTCGCTCCCGCGGGACATAGTCGACAATGATCACGGCGAAGTCCGGCTGGCCCGTAATGGGGCACAGGGTGGTGAATTCCGGAGAGGTGAGACGCACCACGTAATCGATCTCCCGCCGCGGATTCGGGATGGTCTCGATGTGTGCCTCCTCGGGAGTCACGGGCAAGGGCGCCTTATGTCCCAGCTGGGTCAATTCGGGTTGAGCGGTGTCGCTCATAAGATTTCCGAGCCTCCTTCCGTCCTGTCTATCGACCTAACCCTCGGTGGCGGGGTCCGGAATCCCCGCCTCGAGGAATCCTTTCGCTCGGAGCAGACAACTGTCACAGCGACCGCAGGCTCGGCCTCCCGGGTCCGGATCGTAACAGGAATGAGTCAGGGAGTAATCCACGCCGAGCTCGATTCCACAGCGGATGATCTGGGCCTTGGACATGTGAATGAGCGGCGTGTGGATATGCACCTCCATCCGGTCCTCCACCGTCGCCTTCAATGCCAGGTTGGCCATGGCCTGGAACGCCCGGATGAATTGGGGCCGGCAGTCCGGGTAGCCGGAATAGTCCACGGCGTTCACCCCGATGAAAAGGTCGGCGGCCCCGAGCACCTCTGCCCAACCGAGGGCGAGGGAGAGGAAAATGGTGTTCCGCGCCGGTACGTAGGTTACCGGAATCCTCCTTTCCCTCTCGGCTCGGGGGATATCCTTGGGAACCTCGATGCGGTCCGTCAAGGCGGACCCACCGATCCGGTTCAAGGGAAGCTCGAGGATGAGGTGCTCCTTCACGTGGAAAGCGGCCGCCACTCTCTTGGCCGAGTGAATCTCGATCTCATGGCGCTGGTGATAGAAGAAACTCAGCGCATAAAGTTCGAAGCCTTCTTTTCGGGCCACGGCCAGGCAGGTTGTGGAGTCAACGCCTCCGGACAACAGCACTACGGCCTTGGGCGGACAAAGGGGATCCATTCGTGATTCTCGACTCATACCTTGGATGGCTTTCCCCACGCCCGATCCGCCGCGGGGACGGGTCCACCACCGTGGAGTGGGAAGCCTGCGGGCAAAACCCGGTTTTATACCCCTCGTTGACAGGGTCCCCAGATGTATTTGTGGAGCTGGACATTCAAGCGAACCCTCAACCCGTCTCGAAGGATCCATCGGGCAAGTTCCCTGGGTTCCAGCCTTCCGAACACCGGCGAGAAATGGATCGTTAGATCGGGGAATGACAGCTTTTGAACCTGCCGCGTGATGTCCTTGGCGAATAGATAGTCGTTCCAGTCCGCGACGACCAGTTTCAGCTCATCGTGTTCATTGAGTCTTCCGATGTTTTCGAGATCGATGGAGTCCGTCTCCCCGCTCGAAGGGCACTTGAAGTCCACGATGCGCACACAGCGGGAATCCACACGGGAGATGTCCCGGCTTCCGTTGGTCTCGATCAAGACCCGGTAGCCGCAGTCCAGCAGTTCGACAATCATTGCCGGGGTGTCTTGCTGGATGAGAGGTTCCCCCCCGGTGATTTCCACCAGAGAACAGCCGAACTGCCGGATCTGGCGGAGGATTTCGCGGCTGTCCAGTAGACGGCCTTCTTCCCACGCATACCGGGTGTCGCAGTAATTGCACCGGAGATTGCAGCCGGTAAGCCGGACGAAAACACAGGGCCAGCCGGCGAGGGTGGACTCTCCCTGAATGCTGTGAAAGATCTCGTTTACCAGAAGCTCCAAAAGTTTCCCACCATTTACGATTTTATTTTCTGTTGCGCCTGCAATATAACGGAATACCACACAGGTTGTCCATGGCTTCCACGGCAACACTGGGCTGATGTTCTCACGGTTGGATGTTCTCTATGGAAGGGAGGAGCGATGGATCGTGGGATAAAGAAGTGCTTCGAAAGAGATCGCTTTGCGCGATACGTCGGGGTCGAGCTTGTCGAGGTTTCGGAAGGAAAGGCGGTGGCCCGGATGAAAATCCAGGAGCACCATCTCAATGGAGTGGGCATTGTCCATGGGGCGGCGATTTTCTCCCTGGCCGACCTGGCCTTTGCGGGTGCGGCTAATTCCCATGGAACCGTCGCCGTGGCGATCAATGTGAACATCTCTTTTCTCAAGGCCGTCTCCCAGGGGATGCTGGTTGCCCGTGCCGAAGAAATCTCCCGCAATCCCAAACTGGGGATCTACAGCATCCGGGTGACTAATGAGGAGGACGAACTGATTGCCACGTTCGAAGGGATGGTGTACCGGAAAAAGGACTCTCTGCTCCTCGCGTCCGAGGATTCGGGAAAAGCGAGCTGACTGGGGGGACATTGGACACACAGTATCCGGACGCTTCCATCCACGAGTTTCGGCTGAAATTAGTGGTTGGTTTTTTCATGGCGGTGATCTATCTTTCCAAGCGGGGCTCTGTCCAGGATTGACGGGACCTATTCAACATCCCTGCGCAAATTCTTGGTGCGCCGAACTATGGTCATGATCCATGGCACAATTCGTGTGGTGTAAGAAGGAGGAGTGCCGCCTGCCCAGTTTCCGGTGCCTTTTGTGCCAGGAAGACTGCTATTCGAGCCATGAGACCGTCCGCCGGTTTGAGTCCGCACTGCAAGACCTGCTTCGATCGGGAAGGTACAAGGAGCGCTATGTAATGAAACGGATTGAAGAGCCCGCGGCCACAAGAAAAGGACCCTCCTCGGGAACTGCAATCGATCGAGAGATCGAGCCCGCCGAACCGACGGCGGAGGAGGTCGGCCCCAAGGTCTACCTGGTTGAAGACGGGAGGTTGAAGCCTTTTTCCCGCGACGACTACACCCAAACGAGCCTTTATCAGGTGGTGGAGTCATTCACCGTGGAAAGCAAGCTCGTTCGCCCCGAGGAATCGGGCAACCTGGTCTACGAAGGGAAAAAACCATCGAGGAAGACTGTTCCCCTGGTGATCGGCAAGAGCGGAGAATGTGTTTTGTTGGAGTCCTGGGAAGCGCTCGAGTCCCACCCCGAGGTGTTGGCCAACGCGGTCGAAGTCTTCGGGGCCAACCCGGTTCGCCAGGTCTTTGTGCTCCGAAGAAAAGAGGAATGATGATCCCTTGACATGTCCACCTGTGCAAGCCCTTGCCCAAAGGAAGTGCAGATCACTCCCGTGGCTTTTGGGGGTGGTGCTGGTGCTGCAGGCTTGCAGCCGAGCGGTCTGTCCCATCCATGAAGAGACGGCGAATCCCATTTCCTCCGTTCCTCCATCGAGTTTCCGTTCCGTCCCCGGTGGTGTGGCGGTTGCGGAAAAGCCCCTCTCCCGCTCCCAGGATTCGAGGACGGTGACCCATGAAGTGGCTCCCCTCGAGACCCTCTGGCGGATCTCGAAAATGTACGACGTTCCAGTGGAATCCATTTGTGCCGCCAACGGAATAAAGCCCACCGACCCCATCCTCGTCGGCCAGAACCTGACCATCCCTCATACACGTTGCTTCCGCCATATCATCGCCCTCTATCCCAATCCACGATGGACGCACATCGTGATTCACCACACCGCCACGGACATCGGGAAGGCCATCCTCATCCACCGCTCCCACCACGACCGCGGATTCTGGCATGGGCTCGGGTACCATTTTCTCATCGACAACGGAACCCTTGGAAAGGGAGACGGCCAGATCGAGGAGGCTCCAAGGTGGATCAAACAACAGACCGGAGCCCATTGCAAAGCGAACGGCATGAACGAGAAGGCCATCGGGATCGCCTTGGTGGGGAACTTCAACGAAGATCTCCCCACACCCCGACAGCTCGATTCCCTCCTCTACCTGCTGGACCTGCTCACCAAGTACTACCGGATTCCCCCCGACCATATTCTGGGTCACCGGGACGTGCCCGGAGCCAACACCGACTGCCCCGGTTCCCGCTTTCCGTGGCCGAAGGTACGCCGGGTCCTGACGGCAAGGTAGGGAAAGTCGATGTCGGAGACATGAACTGGGTGATGCCCAGGCACGATCAAATGAACCACGGAGGGAATCATGAACGAACTTTTGGCACCGGGTGGCAGTCCGTCAATGGTTGAAACGGTCCTTGCCCAGGGTGCGGATGCGGTCTACGTCGGCGCAAAGGGATTCAGCCGTCGCAAATGCGCATGGGAGATGGAGGATTCGCAAATCCGCGAGGCTGTCGAAACGGCCCGGTCTCACGGCGGCAAAATCCGCGTGGCCGTCAACGCGGAGATCCCCCCCGAGAAATCCATGGTTCTTCTGGGCAAGATTGCCAAGTATGCCGCTTGGGGAATCGAAGGAGTCATTGTGAAGACCCCGGCCGTCATGCAATTGGTTCAGGTGAACTTTCCCGGCCTGGTGATCCATGCGAGTGTGGGGTGCAACATCCAGACCCCGTCCCAGATGAGGGAGTACAAGGGATACGGCGCGACTCAGATCGTGGCCAGTACCGAAATCGATACGGTCGAGAAATTGAAAACATTCAAAGAAGCTGCCGACAGCCTGGATCTGGCCACCGAGGTTCTCATCCATGGGAACCGTTGCGTGGGTGGGGTGGGAAACTGCGTATTTCACGAGCTCATCAGTGACTGTTACCAGGTGAAGAAATACCGGGATGAAGACGGCAACGAGATCGTGGAGTATGAAGGATGGCCCGACCGCAGCGGCAGCTGTTTCCGCATCTGCCTGCTCACCGACGAGCAGAGGACCAGGGTGCTTCGGCAGCGCGGCCGCGGTCTCGAGGAGATCCGATCCATCAACGAGCGCATCCGCTTGCGCCCCAATGTAGCTTTTGCCATCAACGGCAAGGAACTCTGGGATATCATGGATCTGGGTCTTCATACCCTGAAGGTCCAAGGCCGCGAATATCCCGTCCCCCTCATCGGACGAATGATTTACCTCTACCGATGCTTCATCGAGGCACACAGGGCCGGAAAGCCCCATGATCTCCCGGATCTTTTGTCCCTGCAGCGAGAACTGGATGAACTGGCCAGGGACCGGGACAGGGCCAGAATGGAGAAAACACGGGAGCTCCATCGGAACATCAAGGGACTCCATTCCTGATCGCTGTTATTTGACGGTTTGTCCGCAAGACTTTGCCGGATGGCCGGCAGACCATGGTCCCAAAGAGGGAGGCCGGCTAGGCTTGCCCCTTTGGACCGACAGGGCGCGGGCACGGTAAACCCTATGCGGGCCGGCCGTCTCCCGGCGAAACCCAAATCCGCATCGGGAGAGAGGCCGCCCGGATTGCTGAATCCCGGGAACTCGACGTTCAACAGGTGCGGCACCGCCCGCGGGAGGAAGCCAGCCACCCTCTCAGTCGACCGGCGGACGCGGGTTTTGGAAATCGAAATGAGGCCGGGCGGGATCACGGACATACTCGATGAGTGCCCGGGCAATCTTCGTGCTGCACCCCCGGTTTCGTTCCATGAGACCCCGTGCCCGCTCCCCCATGCAGTCCCGCATGACCGGGTCCTTGAACCAGCAGCGCAGAATGTGGAACAGTTGTTCCGATGAGTCCACTTTCCCGGCGCACCCTGCATCCAGCAGCATCTCCTCCATGTCCCGAAAGTTCGACATATGGGGTCCCCATACCGCCGGTTTACCGGCTGCCGCAGCCTCGAGGGGGTTGTGCCCCCCGAAGGGCACCAGGCTTCCCCCGATAAAGGCAATATCGGCCATTGCGTAAAATTGACGAAGCTCCCCCAGGGTGTCCAGGAGAAATACGTCTTTTCCTGCCGCCGTCTCGCCAGCGGACCGCCTGGCCGGGCGAAATCCGCGGGCCGAGGCCATGGCCGCGATCTCGGTTCCTCGCCGGGGCTGGCGAGGGGCAAGGATGAGAAGAAGCCCGGGCAGATCCCTGCAAAGACCGGCATGGATGGACAACAGGACGTCTTCCTCCCCCGGATGCGTACTTCCGGCAATCCACACCTCTCGCATCTCTTCTCCGAGGACCTCGCGTCGAAGCCCTGCCCCTTGCGCCGGGGATAGCCGGGGGATCGAGGAATCGAATTTGAGGTTCCCCGCGGTATGTACCCGATCAGGTTTTGCTCCAAGGGCGAGGAATCGAGCGGCGTCCCGATCCGACTGCACAAAAAGATGGTGAAAGTCTCGCAGCACGGACTGTATGAAGGGCTTCACTCGGAGGAATCGACGGAAGGATCGGTCGGAGAGCCTTCCATTGACCAGGATCGCGGGAACCTGGCGTTTGCGGAGTGTGCCGAGAAGATGGGGCCAGATGTCTGTTTCCACCAGGACCAACATTCGGGGGTTCACTCGTGAGACGAGAAGTTCCGTGATCCAGGGGAAATCGTGGGGGAGAATGAAAAAGAGAGAAACCCAGTGGGCCAGGCGGTTGCGGGCCAGTTCGTACCCCGTTGCGGTGGCGTTGGAAAAAACGAGCTCCGTTTGGGGGGACAGGGTTTTGAGGCCCTGGACCAGAGGAACGGCCGACAGGGTTTCTCCCACGGAGAGTGCGTGGATCCAGATACGCTGCGACGTGGGCAGCCGCCCCGGGAGGACGAGGCCCATGCGCCCCATTCCGTGCATTCCGCACGGGGTATCCCGGCGACTGCTGCAAAAGTGGCGGAGCGCAAAAAACGGCCACGCGGCGCACATGGCGGCCCCATAGAGGGAACGCCACGAAAAGGCTCCGGTTCTATCCGACAATGGTCACTCCAAGTGTGGCGAATTTCCAACAGCCAACGCACGGAAAGAATCTCCGGGACACCCCGGAAAAGCGCAGCCTCCAGGCATCCCTATCCCAGCCCCCGTTGAATCGATCAAATAGATAGTTCATAGATCACCCGGCGCTCGTAACCGATTGGACCCGCCTCAAAGTTCCAGGATGAGCTTCGCCACCCGTTCGGCAACTCCGGGTTCCCCCAGCCGGCGCCGAACGCTATCGAACTGCCGCCGTTGTTCCTCCCGCCTCTCCGGGTCGTTCAGAAATCCGAGGGCCGCCTCGGCGATGAGCTGGGGTTTTGCCTGATCCTGGATGAACTCGGGGACAATCGCCTTTCCCGCGATCAGGTTGGGCAGCCCCGCCCAGGGTACGCGAACGAACAACTTTCCCACGGAAAAGGTAAGATCGGACAGCCGGTAAAGAAGGATCAGGGGGGTCCCCAGGATTGCCGTCTCGAGTGTCACGGTTCCAGAGGCTGCAATGACAAGGTCGCAGGCACGAATGACCCCATAGGTGTCGCTGGACACCACCCGTATGGGAAAGGTGACGTGGGAAACCTTCTCTTCGATTGCTTCCCGGGGAATGCCGGGAGCTACGGGCACTAAAAAGGAAAGCCCGGAGTGGTGTTCATGGAGTATGGCTGCAGTTTCCAACAAGATGGGCAGGAGAGACTGTATTTCCCCGCGGCGACTACCAGGCAGGAGCCCCACCACCGGTCCGGGGGCGTCCGCTCGATAGCGCAGCCGTGCCTCATTCCGTGAAGGAACGCCGCCCATGAGGTCCATGAGAGGATGTCCCACATAATGCACCTTGAATTGGTGCCGGCGATAAAACTCTTCCTCGAAGGGAAGGATCACCGCCATCCGGTCCACCAGCTTTCGGATCGTGCGGACCCGTCCGGTTCTCCAGCCCCACACCTGGGGACTGATGTAATAGAACACACGCAGGCCATGCCGTTTGGCCAGGCGTGCCAAAAGGAAGTTGAAATCGGGAAAGTCGATGAGCACGAGCGGATCGGGACGTTCCCGGAGAATGTAGTCGCGGATGACGCTCCACGCTTTCCAGATCTCCTTTATGTGACGCGCCACCTCGAAGAGACCCACCACGGCGATTTCCCGGTTCCATACCAGGACTCGAGCCCCGGCGTTCTCCATCAAGGGGCCGCCCAGGCAGGCAATCCGCACGCCGGGCTCCAAGGTCCGCAAGGCCTTGACCAGGCTGCTTCCGTGGAGGTCTCCCGAGGCCTCCCCTGCACTCACGAAGATTTTCCGCCCGTTGTTTTTGCCGGGACGCACCGTCATGACCGATTCCCCAAAAAGGCTCTTGAACCCGTCAAGTGGTCTGCGAAGGTCCAAGGATAGAGTGCCGGCCGGAGGCCCCGATTTCGTTGAATCCCCTGAGACTTCGCCCCAGAAGATGAAGTGAGGCTCGAGTGCTCCGTTGGTTTCCCTTCTCCCTGTTTGGAGAAAGAGGATGCGGGTACGGTCGGAATTATGCGCACAAAGCCCTAGGCCGGGGGCGATTTTTCGAGACGTTGTTCTATCTGCCGGGAAATATCCAGAGCGACGGCCAGGGCCCTCCGCCCCTGAAGCCCGTCTACGCGAGGGGGTTCCCCTCTGCGAATACAATTCAGAAAAGAGATGATTTCCTCTTGCAGAGAATCTCGGTCGTCGATTTCCAGCTCCTCGATGGACAGTTGAGGAAACCCTGCCTCATCCGCTTCCTCTTCGCGGTACACCACATAGGCTCTCTTCTCGGCATAATCTGCGGAAAGGTAGGTGTTTTCCTGGAAAATCCGCATCTTGCGCTGGTTTTTGAGAGATATTCGGCTGGCGGTGAGATTGGCGACGGCCCCGTTTTCGAACTCCAAACGCACACTGGCGATGTCCGGAACAGAAGTAAGGACGGAGACCCCCGAAGCCTGGATCCTCTTGAGGGGAGACCGGACCATGTGCAATACGAGGTCGATGTCGTGGATCATCAAGTCTAGAATGACGTCCACGTCCAGGCCTCGCTCGTTGAAGAGTGCCAGCCGGTGAGCTTCCAGGAACATGGGACGGTGCAGGCGGGGCTGAATGGCCTGGAATGCCGAGTTGAAGCGTTCCAGGTGGCCGACCTGCAGCAGACCCCCCTTTTCCTGGGACAATCGAATGAGGTGGTCGGCTTCGGGAAGGGATTGGGTCATGGGTTTTTCCAGGAGGACATGGACGCCCCGGGAGAGAAAATCCGATGCGATGGAAAAGTGCCCGGGGGTGGGAGTGACGATGCTGACCGCATCCACACACCCCATGAGCTCCCGGTAGTCGCCAAGAGGAGTGCATCCGACCTCGCGGCCGACCCTTTCGGCTCTCTCCCGGTCAATATCCACGACCGCCACCAGTTCGGCTTCGGGCAGAGCGGCATACTTCTGTGCATGAAATCGGCCCAGGTATCCCACTCCGACGACGGCCACCTTGACAGCATGGGCCTCGGAGGTCCGGATTATCACTGGGGGAGTTTCAATGACAGGGGAAGACCGCATTCGGTCCAGGCGGCGGAGATACGAGCGCACCGAATCACTTTCTTCACCCGGAAAGTCCAGCCTGGATATGTTCTCATCCCTCATCGCCTGGACCGTGATTCCAGCGGCGTCGGCTGCGTCGATCATTTTTTCCCGGTCAAAAATCAGGGTCTTTCCGGCCTCCACCACGAGAACACGGGCATTGACCCGCTTCATGGTCTGGATGGTGTCAAATCCGACGGCCGGTACATCGAAACGCAAATCCTGCGTCGGTTTGCTCACCTTGATCACCACGGCTCCCTCGCGGCACAGTCGCCCTCCGCGCAAAATGGTGGCGTCCGTGCCATCGATGCCTTCCACTGCCAGGACGGCCTGGTTTCGGACGACAAGGCACTGGCCGATATCCAGGTCCCCGATGGCTTTGGCTGTTTGCCACCCGAATGCAATGTCCGCCCGTTCCTGGCGGTTGGGTCTCCGCCGGGTGAAAATGCCCTCCGGGGCTAGAAGGGACGGCAGGAAGATGGTGGATGGAGCGATCTGAATGCCTTCGGATTCGAGTTCTTCAGAGAATGCCCGCAGGAGGAAGTCGTCCTTCCTGTTCCGAAGCTTGCCGAGAAACTTGACCGCACGCCAGTCCGGTCGAATACGGGCATACATCTTGGTCTTGTTGATGCTTCCCGCCAAGACCGCCTGGCGAACCCCGGCTTTCTTGAAAGTCTCAATCAGCCGATTGAATTGACCGAGCTTCAGCCAATGGAAGTCATCCACGTATTTGGGAAGAGACGGATGCGTTTCGCCGTCGAAGCCCACCGCCACCACATGGAAGCCGGCCTGGTGTGCCGCATGGGCAAAGAGGAGAGGGAATTGCCCCGCTCCCGCAATCAGTCCGATTCGTTCTTCTCCATTCACGGACGGATCAATCGACGGCGTCGTCCGATACCCGTCGGGTAACGCCTCGTCTGGAACTGTCCTGCACGAACTGCAGGAGCTTTTCGATTTCTGGGAGGGGTTCCATATCCTCACGGATCTTCTCCACGGCATCCTTGACGGTCAAGGTGGAACGAAAGAGAATTTTATAAGCCCTCTTCAGTGCCTGAATGGTCTCCGATGGGAACTTGTGTCTTCTCAATCCCACGAGGTTGGGGCCGTAGAGCTTCGCGGGGGCCCCGTGAGCCAGCATGTACGGAGGAATGTCCATTCTCAGGCCGGACATGCCACCCACGAACGCATAGGAACCGATGCGAACGAACTGGTGGACGGCAACCATTCCTCCCACGATGGCGTGGTCGTGAATTTCCACGTGGCCGGCCATGGCGGTCCCGCTGGATACTATGACATGGTTGCCGAGATTGCAGTCGTGAGCCACGTGGACGTAAGCCATGATGCAGCAATTGTTGCCGATGCGGGTAATCCCGCCGCCTCGTACGGTGCCCTTATGGATGGTGACGCTCTCCCGGATGATGTTGCCGTCCCCGATGACACACTCGGTGTCCTCTCCCCGGTAGCTGATATCCTGGGGAGGGTATCCCACCGTCGCAAAGGGGAAGACCCGGTTGTTGGATCCGAGGGTGGTCCGGCCGTCAATGACCGCATGAGGTCCGATCACGGACCCGGAGCCTATGGTCACTTGAGGCCCGATGATACTGTAGGGTAGGACCTCCACATCTTCGCCGAGTTCCGCCTTGGAGGACACAACCGCTGTCGGATGAATCTCCATATTTGCCAAATCTCCTTTTCCATGGCGCCCGCACACCCCGTCGTGCCGACCGCCGAGTCGCGCCTCAATCTTCCGCTTGGGATTTGCCGGGGTCAATCGTGGCCAGGAGTTCGGCTTCTGCTACCAGTTGGTCTTGGACAAAAGCTTCGCCCCGCATTTTGAATACGGATCCTCTCTGCCTCACCAGGTTCAGCTTGAGGATCAGTTGATCTCCGGGACGCACGGGCTTTCGAAATCGCACCCGGTCGATTCCCATGAAATACACAGCGTTTCCCAGGTGGTGGGGTACCAGGGAAAAGGCGAGAAACCCGCCTGCCTGAGCCATGGCTTCCACGATGAGCACTCCGGGCATGATCGGCTGACCCGGAAAATGCCCCTGGAAATAGGGTTCGTTGATGGACACATTCTTCAAGGCCACCACGTGCTCGGACGAAATTTCGAGGATTCGGTCCAAAAGAACGAACGGATAACGGTGAGGCAAAACCTTGAGAATCTCCGCAATGTCATTTGCCATGGTTTACTCTCCGGGAAGTGATTCCTCGAGCTGCCGGACCCGCTCCTGTAGTTGCCGGAGCTGTTCCTTGAGTTGAGACAACCGCTGGACGTTGGCGAAGTTTTGCAAAAACTGTTTGGCTGGAACCGCAGGAATCCCCAGCATGTCTTCACCGGCTTTGATGGAATGGGGTACCCCGGATTTGGCTCCCACTCGTGCCCGATCCCCGATCTCGATGTGTCCCGCCACTCCCACCTGCCCTGCCAGGATGACGTGCCTGCCGATCCGGCTGCTGCCGGAAATTCCCACTTGGGCGACCAGGATCGAATACTCCCCCACGACCACGTTATGGGCAATCTGGACCAGATTGTCGATTTTCACTCCACGCTGGATCCATGTGCGCCCAAAGGTGGCGCGGTCTATGGCGCAGTTGGCGCCGATCTCGACGTCGTCGTCGATCTGCACGATCCCCACCTGAGGGATCTTCACGTGTCGGCCTTCCTCATCCTGGGCAAATCCGAAGCCGTCACTCCCGATCACCGTCCCGCTGTGGATGATCACTCCCTGACCGATTATGCAGTGGTCCAGGATAGTGACATTGGGGTGGATGAGGCAATGGTCCCCGATTTCGACCCCGTTGCCTACCCAGACACTCCCCGTCAGGAGGGTATCTTTCCCGACTCGAGACCCGGAGCCAATGCGGGATAGAGGACCTATGGATGCTGTGGGGTCGATCACGGCGCTTTCGGCCACCGAAGCCGTAGGATGGGTCCCCGGCGAAACGGGGGGCCGAGGAGCGAACAGCTGGGCGGCTCGCGCCATGGCAAGATACGGATTCTCGGTGATGAGCAGGGGGAAACCCACATCTTCGAAGGATCTGCTCACGATGAGGGCCCCAGCCCGACATTGGGAGAGCAGAGGGGCGTACCTGGCGTGAGTGAGAAAGCTGAGATCGTCCGGCCCCGCATTCTCGAGAGGACGGAGACCACGAACCCTGATTTCGGGGTCCCCCTTGAGAGTTGCACCCAACCTGCCGGCCAACTCGCCCAAGGAGAAGCTTGTCTCCCCACTGCGGTCTTGGATACCTTGCATGGTTTCATTCCTCATAAAGGTTGATCGAAGCCCTGACAGGAACCCCCCACGGGATTCCCTCCATCTTTTCTATCACTTCCTCTACTTCCGCGGCAACCCACCCCCCGGCCTGCCCGGTCCCCCACCCTCCTCGCCCATGGGCTTTTGTGCCTGCCTGAAAGAGTATCTTTCTCCCCCCGGGGACGAATGGCACGAGACAGTTTCGGAAATCTACGAGGCAACCGTAATCCGCCGAATCCGCCGATTTTCGCAGGTCGAGCCCAGCTTCGCGAGCCTGCGGAACCCCCCGCAAAAGGGGTAAAAAAGCACGAGGGAAAAATTCAGGTCCGGAGGTTCTTGGGAGGGGAACACCCTGATTTTCCCGGCAGGGCAATGACTTTTTCACGTGACCCGGCCGCGGGGCGACCGGGCATGAGTCGACCTCGGTTGGGATTTCCGCCGCGGCGGACGACCACCATCTCCTTCACGCAGAAACAACCGACAGAGGTTCCCTCGAAGGGTCCCTCACCTCACGCGATCCCGGAATAGGGTGAAGGATCCTTCCCCACGGCGTGTCGATATCTACCTCTTGATTCCGGTCCGACACAAGAAGATCGAGGAGGGAGACGGTCTCCCCCTCTTGCATCAGGGTTTTTTGGCAGGTATGGGAGATTTGTCCAATACCTCGATGATCCTTTTGGTCAGATCCTCTTTCTCGTTGGCGTAGACAATGCCGCCTTTCCCCGCCTCGAAAATGTAGTCGTACTTATCGTCCCTGCCGATTTTCTTGGCGATTTCGAGGATCTTGTCAACTATGGGTGCCATGAGGTCCGTCGAGAGCTGGTTGAGCTTGGAATTCGCCTCCATGAGCGCCTTTTCGGCTTCCTGCTGGAGGTCGGCCATTTCTTTGTCTTTCCTCTTCTTGGCCGCATCGTCCAATACGGATCTCTTGCGGTCGTATTCGTCCTTGGCCTGTTTGAATGTCTTGGCTTTCTCGTCCATCTCCGACTTCAGGCGGTCTTTTTCCACCCGGAACTCCTCCTTGGCCTGCTTCCCGGCCCTTGACTGCTCCAGGATGACCTGGATGTCGAAGTAACCGATCTTTCCCGTCGCCGCCCAGGCGGGTACCGATTGGATGTTCAGAAGAAAACCCCCCAGCGCAATAAAACTCGACCATTTCCACCATTTTCCCTTCATCTGCTCCACTCCTTAGAAGAAAGCTCCTGCTGAAAACTGCCATTGATACTTGTCTTCCCCTGGTTCCCGATCGAGGTTATACGCCCACTCGATCCGCAAAGGGCCCATGGGGGAATTCCAACGAACTCCCACCCCCGCGTCTGTTCTGAAACTGCTGAAATCGATGTTTTCCTTTTCGCGGTATGAATTTCCAGAGTCAATGAACACAACGCCTCGCATCCCGTACTTCTCGAGGACCGGAAACAGCAGCTCGCCGGTAAGAACCACGTATTTGTAGCCCCCGAGGATCTCTCCGTACTTGTTCTTGGGACCGACGTCAGCCCATTCCCAGCCTCGAAGATTGTTGATCCCGCCGAGGAAGAATCGTTCGAAGATCGGAACGGAATCCTTTCCGCCCATGGCGCAAATATATCCGTACTGCCCCCGGGCATATCCGACAAATTTCCAGAAGAGGGGGTGATACCAGCCGGATTGGATTTCAGTGCGCACATATTCGCTGTCACTGCCGAGGTACTTGCTGGTGATCTCCGTGAGGATGGTGTTCAAGCTTCCGCGGGTGGGAAGGAACGGATGGTCCGTCGTGTCGCGCTCGAAGCCGAGGGTAACGGCACTCTTGAAATAGTCTCCTTCCTGCCATTGGAGGAAGTAGCTGGCAGCCCTGGACACATCGGTCACCCGGTCTTTTTCGATGGTGTACCAGAGACTCACCCGGCTCCACTTGCCGACAGGGTAAGCGGTTCTAAATCGGATACCTAAGGATTCCTCGGTAAAATCATTATATTCGCGCAGCCAGTCGTACACATCGAAACCGGCGGACAGAGGATAGTCAAAAAGCCAGGGTTCCGTAAAACTGAGAATGTATCGCTGGGCTTCCTCGGCCAGGTAGCCCTTGACGCCGAGGGTCTGGCCCCTGCCGAAAAGGTTCCTCTGCTGGATCTGGGCGCTGGTGAAAAGCCCGTCCTCGGAGGCGAAACCGCCGCCCACACCGATGGATCCGGTGAGTTTTTCCTTCACCTTGACGTGAATGTCCATAATGTCCGATTGGGGCGTTTCCACGGGAGTGACCTCGACTTCCTCGAAGTAATCCAGCTTCTTGAGCTGGAGAAGGCTCTGCTCCAGCTTGGTGGCACTGTAAAGATCTCCCTCGGCCAACTTGAGTTGACGACGGATGACCTTGTCCAGGGTCTTGGTATTTCCCGTGACATAGATCTTGCCGATGTGGACCTTTTCCTTCTTGGTCACGTTGTAGGTCACAGATGTCGTATGAGTGTCCGGATCCCGTTTGATTTCCGGGGTGACCTGGGTGAGGGCATAGCCTTCGTCCATGTAAGTTTTGGCGACTCGGTCCATGTCCCCCCGCACCTTCTCGCGGCTGAAGTACTCATCTTCCTTGATCTGGAGTTTCTTATCCAGTGGGGGGGGCTCCTTACCAGACTTCTCGGCGGCTTCCAGAGGATCCCCCGTGATCTTCACACCCGTCACCTTATAGCGCTGCCCCTCTTCGATGGGGATTTCAATGTAAAAACCGTCGGATTTGTGAGTGATCTCGGGATTCCCCACCTTGGCGTCCATGTAACCTCTATCGTGGTAGAAGACCGTGAGGCGATCCACATCGGTGCTGAGCGTATCCTTCTGCAGGATGCCCCGGTCGGTAACAAGAGACAGGAGAAAGTGCTTTTCCTTGGTCTGCATGACGGAACGCAGCCTTCGGGCGGAAAAACTCTTGTTTCCCCGGAAACTGATCTTCTTGATGAGCACTTTCTTGTGTTCCTTGATCTCGAAGGTGACCGTCGCCATTCTCGGATCCCGGGGAAATTCGATCTTGCTCTGGACGTCCACATCGAAGTAGCCCTTCTGGTGATAGAGATTGATGATTTTCTGAACATCCTCGGCGACGATATTCTTTTGCAGCACCATGTACGGCTTGGTGGTGATGGCCGCCATGATGTCCTTCTCCTTGATCTTTTTGTTTCCTGCCAGCTTCACTTCGGCAATGGTGGGGTTTTCCTGGACCACGAAGGTGAGGATCTTGCCGCCCGGACCGTCGGTCATTTCCACCTCCACCTTCTCGAAATAGCCCATCCTGTATACGGATTTGATGTCTTCTCCGACCTGTTCGCGGTTTAGGACCTCCCCCTTCTTGCTCTTGATGTTGGCTTTGATGGCCTCGGCCTCGATTCGATCGTTTCCCCGTATTTGAATGTCGGCGATGAGAGCCTTGGCCAAAACATGGACCGCAATCTGCTGAACGAGAACCTTGGTGGCGGAGGCCAGGTTCTCCATCCCCCTTTCTTCCGCGAAAAGGGGTTCGGTTTTCTTGCGTCCTGAAACGTCCACGAGCTTGGCGTCGAGGCTGATGATGTTGCCGATGACGTTGAAGCTGCCCATGACCATGAAATCGGCATGGAGCCTCTGCCCGTAGGAGCGTGCCTGTTCTTCCGTCTGGACCGATTCCCCGGGCTTGAGGACCTTGTCCACCTCCTGGAGTGGAATGACACTCACTCCTTCTTCGGAGAGTTGTTGCATCAGGAGTTCCTGGACCTGCTTCGGAGCATTGGGTAGACTTTGCTGGCTGTGCAGGACAAAAGGCAACACCCCCACCCTGACCGCTTGTTCCTGGGCCCGTCCAGCCGGAATGATGGCTATCAGCGACAATAACAGGATCCACAATATTCTCGTGAAGTAGGTCCCCCTCACCATCCCCCTCTCCTTTGCCTCATGTGCGGTCCTCACCCGATGGGTCACCGTCAACGATGGGAGGGCTGCCTTGTCATCATCCGTTCCCGGCGGCCGCCCCATGGTTCGGAAGGGGTTGAGGACTGCCCCAACCCTCTCCGTGTCCTCGATGGTCTTCATCCGGCCTCTCGCCGGCTATTTATAGGCGAAGGGCTCATGCATGACAATCCAAAAGACTGGTCGGGACGAAGCTGCCCGTCGACCAGGCGCAGGGTTCGGTGCATCATGGAGGCCAGTTCCGGATTGTGGGTTACAATGACCATCGTGAGCCCCAGTTCTTCGTTGAGGGAAACCAGAAGTTCATGGAGCTTCCGGCCGGTTCGACTGTCGAGGTTTCCGCTCGGTTCATCCGCCAGGAAGAGCCTCGGGCGGAGCAGGAGGGCCCGTGCCACGGCCACACGTTGTTGCTCGCCTCCTGAGAGCTCTCCCACCCTGTGTTCGAGACGGGCTGTAAGGTCGAGACGTTCCAGGAGTTCCACAGCATGGGACCTTGCCTCCTTCCGGGGTAGTCCGGCAATGAGCCCGGGCATCATGACGTTTTCCACGGCGTTGAATTCGGGCAGAAGGTAGTGGAACTGGAACACAAAACCGATATTCCGGTTGCGAAACTGGGCCAGCTCCTTCTCGTCCCAGAGAAAGATGTCGTTTCCCCCGTATAGAACCTTGCCCGTGGAGGGTTTCTCGAGGGTACCCAGGATGTGGAGCAAGGTGGTTTTGCCCGCACCCGACGCCCCTACTACGGCGATCCTTTCCCCTCTCCGGATGACCAAATCAAGATCACGAAACAACTCGATAGACTGCATGCCGCTTCCAAAAGTCTTGGAAAGGCTCATGGCGTGCAGCTCCAGTGGTTGACCGTTCAGGTGGTCATTCATAACGAAGGGCTTCCGCGGGGTCCAGCTTGGCCGCCTGTCGAGAGGGATAAATGGTTGCGAGCAATGTGATGAGAATTGCCGAAAGCGCTATGGTGAACACGTCGAAGGCCTTGAGCACCACGGGCAGCGTCGAAAGGTAATAAACGTCCCTCGGCAACTCGATGAACCGATATCGCTTCAGAATGGCGCAGAGAGTGACTCCACCCAGGAGGCCCAGAATGGTTCCGGAGACGCCGATCATGAAGCCTTCCAGAACGAAGATGTTCCGAATGCGAGCCGTCGTGGCCCCCATGGCTTTCATGATGGCGATATCCCGGGTCTTCTCCATCACCAGCATGATGAGGGAGCTCACAATGTTGAAGGCAGCCACCAGGACAATGAGAGTGAGGATGATGAACATGACAGTCTTCTCCAGCTTGAGGGCCGAGAAAAGATTGCGATTCATCTGCATCCAGTCCCGCACCCAGAACGGATAGCCCAGGCGCGAACGAAGAGTTTCGGCTATGGCAGCGGCTTCGTAGATGTCGTTGATTCGGACCTCGATTCCGGTGACGGCATTTCCGATGCCCAAAAACTGCTGGGCCGCCGGCAGGCTGATATAGGCCAGGGTATTGTCAAACTCGTACATTCCCGATTCAAAGATCCCCACCACATGGAAAAGCCTGCTCTTGGGATTCTGTCCCATGGGAGTGAGCCGTCCCGTGGGGGAGATGAGAGTCACCCATTCGCCCTGGTTCACCCCTAAATTCTTGGCCAGCTCCACCCCCAAAATGATGGTCTGATCGGAAACCGATGTTCCTTCAGAGGCGGAAGAACGCAGGTCTTCCAGGTTGCCCCGGACCAGGTTCTTCTTGAGGTTGATGACCTCCGGGGCGGTATCGAGATCAACGCCCCGAAGGATCGCCCCCGATACATTTTTCCCCGAACTGATCATGACCTGGGAGTAAGTAAAGGGGGTTGCCGCCACTACTCCCTTGACAGTCTTCACCTCAGGAAGGATGGCCTCGTAGTTGGTGATGGTGCCGTTGAAGTTGCCCACCACGATGTGAGAGGTGATGCCGAGAATCCGGTTCCGAAGATCCTCCTGGAAACCGTTCATGACGGCAAGGACCACGATGAGGGCCGTCACCCCCACCGCAACGCCCGCGATGGAGATGAGGGTGATCAAAGAGATGAAGGTCTGACGGCGCTTTGCCAACAGGTAGCGCAGGCTGACAAAGAATTCAAACGTCATGAGAATGTCGACTCGTGGTTTCTGGACATGGAACCGTGATCGGGACCCATCTCGTCCCGTTCAGGTTCCGCCATGTCTCGCTAAGGCCTCTTCTCCGCCCGCATGAGAGGAAACAGGATGACATCCCGGATGGACGGCGAGTCGGTAAAGAGCATTACGAGCCGATCGATCCCGATTCCTTCCCCCGCCGCGGGGGGCATGCCATATTCCAATGCCCGGATGTAGTCTTCGTCCATGAGGTGGGCTTCCTCGTCCCCCGCCCGACGTGCTTCGATCTGTTGCAGGAACCGCTGCCTCTGCTCCCTGGGATCGTTCAGCTCCGAAAAGGCATTGGCCATCTCCTTGCCCGCGATGAACAGCTCGAAGCGGTCCGTGACCGACGGATCTTCGTCGTTTCGGCGCGACAGGGGTGAGACCTCCATCGGGTAGTGCGTGATGAAGGTGGGCCGGATTAGTTTCGGCTCCACCGTCAAATCGAAGAGCTTGGTGAGCAGCTTTCCGTGGCCCTCGTGTCGTTCCGGCTGAATCCCCATCTCCCGGGCAAGCCTGGCTGTCTCTTCGGGATTCCGGACTGCGGAGGGAGACAAGCCGCCGATGTCCGTGAGGGCGTCCAGCAAACGGAGTCGAGGCCAAGGGGGGGTCAAGTCGATGGAATCCCCCTGGTACTCGATCTGCAAGCTCCCTTCGTTCACCCCCGCCGCAACGGTACAGAACAACTCCTCCGTGAGCTGCATCAGATCTTCATAAGTGGCGTACGCCATGTAGAATTCCAACATTGTGAATTCAGGATTGTGCTGGGTCGACACCCCCTCGTTGCGGAAGTTGCGGTTGAGCTCATACACCCGGTCCAGCCCTCCCACCAGGAGACGTTTGAGATAAAGCTCGGGGGCAATCCTCAGGAAAAGCTCCATTCCCAGGGCATTGTGAAAGGTTTTGAAAGGCTTGGCGGTGGCTCCACCGGGAATGTGCTGCATCATGGGAGTTTCCACTTCGAGAAAGTTGCGATCGTTCAGAAACTGTCGGATGATCTGTACGATTTTGGCGCGCTTGCGGAAAATCTGCCGAACTTCCTCGTTGACAATGAGATCCACGTACCGCTGTCGGTAACGGATTTCGATATCTCTGAGCCCGTGGTACTTTTCAGGGAGAGGCCGGAAACTCTTGGCTAAAAGCCTGAAATCCCTGGCCAGAAGAGTCAGCTCCTCGGTTCGGGTCCGAAACAAGGTGCCGTGCACTCGAATGATGTCGCCCAGGTCGAGTTCCTTGACCAGGTCGAA
>JAGPLX010000067.1 GCA_018053185.1 Syntrophobacteraceae bacterium | reverse complement strand
CTTCGAAGCGCGGTGCGGAATTCCTCGTCCGTGTTCGTCAGGCGCAGGAACAGCTCATCGGATTTCTTCTCGTCCTTGAAATGCGGCGCGTCAAAAGGCTGGATGAAATAGAGGTAGAAGTCCCGCGGCGGCACCGCTGTGGAGCGTTCGTTGGGCGCACCGAAGAAAAGGTATCCAAGGCGCGCGGCCTTGCGCTCCGGCCATTCGAGCTCGTGCTGCCAGATCTTGTAGCCCGTGACGTAGGTCTGGTCCGTGCACTCCATGACTCGCCGAAGCGCTTCGTAGTAGTAGCGGTCGAGTTGCGAAGAGTCGAGGCTCTCGGCCCGCTTCTCGATCAGCGCGTCGAAATCGTCGGTTTTCTTGAGGTCCAGGTAATACTGGCGGTTGTCCGGATTGGACGAGATGAACTGGCCGCTGACCGTCTTGTGGATTTCCCGCAGGACGGTTTCCACCTGGGAGAGCAGGTCATCGGCCGGATCACCGCCCAGTTCATCGATGCCCGGCTGGAAGAGGCACAACCCGTCGCGCAACTCCTCCGCCGTCGCGCCCAGGGGCGCGTAGATGTCGCCCGTCGTGAGGCGATGGACCGAAAGACCATGGATGATTCGCAAAGCCATGGGCTTGTAGGCCGGCCGGGTGAAGGCCTGCTGGATGCGCGACTCGAGAACCATGCTGCAATCAATGACCGCCTTGATGTCCGGAACGGCGCGGAAGGACGGGTTCTCGCGCAGGGTGGTCCAGTAACTGTCATAAGCAATGACTCCGGGCCGGTCGTCGGGCACGTTCTGGTTGAGGAGCTTCTTCATGGCCAGGGACAGGGTCTTGAGCACCTCGCGCTTTTCCACCGCGGTGACCCGCTCGAAGGTATCGATATAGTCCGGATGCACGGGGAAGAGGCGCACGAATTCATCCATGCGCTCGTTCATGCGGCCATAGAACTTGGCGAAGGGAGTCAGGTACTCCCGGATTTTCACCTGCTGGTCGGCGGTCTTCTTGAGCAGACGCTCGGCCACCACGAACTTGACGTCCTTGCGGGCGATAAGGATTTGCTCGAAGCGGTCCTTCACCCGGCGGATGCTGTCGGCCACGAAGGAAAAGCGGGGGCTGTCGAAAATGGCTTCCTGGACACCGGCAATGAAGCGGAACCGCAGGTCCTTGCAGACCTCGCCGATCTCGCGCAGGAAGTTGAGATCGAGAATGAGTTCCTGGTCCTTGCGGGTGCGCAGGTAGTCGAGCAGTTCGTCCACCACCAGAAGCAGACCGTGGTCGGGATACTCCTGGTGGAAGGCGGTCATCATCTCTTCGAAGGAACGCTTGTTGTTGGACACCTTATCCGCGGGCGGGAAGGAATAAGACACGCCCATTGCGGCCAGGTGCTCCTCCAGTTCGGCCACGAGAATGTCGCGCAGGGACATGGTGGTCGCGCCGATCTCGGTCCGGACCACCTTGAACCGCCCGCTGATCTTGCCCGCGGCGCCGGCCACGCTCTTGTCGTTCAGATGCGCTGCGAGATCGCCGTTTTCAGCCAGAGCGGAGATCACGGACATGAGATGCGATTTACCGGTGCCGTAGTTGCCGACGACCAGCAGCCCCCTGTTGTCCAGGGGCTGGTCGAACTGAAGCTGAGGAACGACCAGACTGGTCAGCTTCTCGGCCATCTCTGAGGAGATCACGTAGGTCTGGACAAGTTGCCGGGCAGCGGCGGCCTCGTCGGCGTCCCGTAGCTGTACCACGGACTCGATAGGCTCGAATTGGATCAGGTCTCCGTATTTCATCGCATCCGCCCTCCTGCGCTTTCGTTCCTTGTCTTCATGCAGCGGCCTCCGGGTTCACTACCAGGAAATCTCGTAAGGGATATCGTTTGTATTCTGGGTGGTCCGGCGTCGCATAGACCAAGTAGAGTGATGAGGACTGAGTGCTGAGGACTGAGTCGTCCAATGTTTCCAACTCAGTCCTCGGTCCTCGTCCCTCAGTCCTGATTTCGCCGCTCCAGGCTGCGACTACCGTCCTGTTCCGCGAGAGTCCCTGCAGGAGCCGCAACGGGTCCTGCTTGAGAGAGACATCGAAGAGGAGCTCGATGTTGTCCAGAAGAACCACATCGGCTGCGGATGCGCCCACGATCTCGGCGAGGAGGCGGGGTAACTGCAAGGCCCGCTGGCGCTCAGTGAGATCGAGCATGCGCCGGGAAAGCTCGAGGTTGACGTTGACCAGCGGAGCCATCGTGCGCTCATGAACATCCTGGAGCGCGGCGGTCTTGCCCGAACCAGCCGGGGCGACCAGCATGATAAGCCGGTGGTATAGCTCGGCAGCCTGGCCAATTCTCTTCATGACTCTATCGGCGAGTGGTTCCGCCATTATCGATCTCCTCCTGAACCGGCTTTGACTGCTCGCGTTTCCTCAAGCCAGTGGTCAATGGCTCCTTTCCGGAAGCGCCAGTGACGGCCGATCTTCTGGGAGGGGATCTTGCCTTCCCGAACGAGCTTGTAAAGGGTCGATTTCGGTATCTTCAGGTAGGCGGCCAATTCATCGATGGTCAGGACATCGCCCGGTTTTTCTTCCATCCAGTGCACCTCTCCGGTCTCAAGGCAGAGCTCAACTTAGAAACCTAGAATACATCGAATCGGTAGTGTAGTTTACAGTCATTGACAGTTGGTGACAAAAATTAAGTCGCACTCTCCATTTATGAATCTCGTTTGACCGAAAATTCCGGTCTTGATTTCTGCGATTTTTATTACAGGCTTACCCTGTGAAGTAAAATGTATATTGCGAAAAGCTAATCCTTTCACCCATTCCGAAAGGTCCCATAGGGAATATCTGTCCCAATCAGGTTCAAAACCCGGTTGATATAATTTGCTTAAATTGGATCCTTCTTGCTACTCACTGCCCATATTCCAACACCTCCCTCTTTCTGGTCAGAGTGGCTCCGTCCCTTCGCTCAGGATGGTGAGATATCGATCATAGGCAAACACGCGGTTGCGCCGCTGACCGGTGATTTCGCGCAGTATTCCGGCAGCGGCCATCTCGCTGACAGCATGGGAAACCGCCGGAAAAGAGAGGCCGGTTCGCTCACAGACCTGGTTCAGGCCGATCAACGGACGTTCGCAGAAGACGCGGAAAACCCGCAAGGCTGTGGAAGCACGGCGGCCCATACCCTGGATCGTTTGTTCATCCTGTCGAAAAAGGGCGACGAGTCGTCTGGCCGTCTCTACGGCGTTGGATGCCGTCTGTTCCACTCCTTCCAGAAAGAAATCAATCCAGGTCTCCCAATCCCCATCCGTGCGCACCAGGTCCAACAGGCGATAGTACTCGGCGCGGTGCTGCTTGAAATACAGGCTGAGATAGAGCAGCGGTTCCGAAAGCACGCCGTCGTGATGGAGAATAAAGGCGATGAGGAGCCGTCCAACCCGACCATTGCCATCCAGGAACGGATGGATGGTTTCAAACTGCACATGCGCCAGCGCTGCCTTGATCAGGGCAGGATGAGGGTTTGCTTCATCATGAAGAAAGCGCTCCAGCGCAGCCATGCAGTCTTCCACCTGCTCCGGCGGCGGGGGCACAAAATGAGCGTTTCCCGGACGAGTGCCCCCAATCCAGTTCTGGGTGCGACGAAACGCTCCGGGGGATTTCTCGCTGCCTCTTCCGCTGGTCAGAAGAACTCCGTGCATTTCCCGGATCAGGCGATTGGAAAGGGGGAAACCCTCTTGCAAGCGCTTGAGGCCATGGTCAAGGGCCGCCACATAATTTGAGACTTCCACCACGTCATCCAGGGGGACGCCCGGAGCTTCTTCCAGTTCGAAAAGCAGCAACTGCGCCAAGGACGATTGGGTCCCCTCGATTTGTGAAGAAAGAACCGCCTCTCGTCGAACATAGGCGTAAAGAAAAAGGTGAGGATCCGGTAACAGCAGGGTAATACTGTCCAGGCGCCCCAGGGCCAAGGTGGCATGTTCCAACAGTTTTCGCCGCTGGCTGGTCCATTCCAGCGGCGGGTTTGGAGGAAGCGGATCGGGAACGAACGCCCGAATCTCTTCGCCCATCACCTTTCTGGTCTGATACGTGCCCGTCGGTCCGCGCTTCATCCGACCATTCCTTATGTAGCGATCGTTTAATAGCAGGCTGAGTTATTAAACGAAAACGCTGTTTCGTTTAATAACGGCCACTCACCCTCCATACCCCAACACTGCCGGGACCTTGCGGATCTGCGCTTCCAGCCGGCGGCTTTCGGCGAACTGCTCGTGGAGCCGAGTGGTCGGTTCGGCTCCGAACGAGCTTGTAAAGGGTCGACTTCGGTATTTTCAGATAGGCGGCCAATTCATCGATGGTCAGGACATCGCCCGGTTTTTCTTCTATCCAGTACACCTCTCCGGTCTCAAGGCAGAGCTCAACTTAGAATAACATCGTATCGGTTCTGTAGTTTACAGTCATTGACAGTTGCTGTCAGGAGCTTTTCAACAGGCAGATGAGAAAATCAGCCCCGTGTCTCGGCGGTCAGCTCACTGAAGCTCCCGTTCCAAGGATTTCCCATCACATAGAGTAAGGGGGAAATACGACCCCGTTTATCCGGATGGGAGCGGGGACGCGGCGGTAGAGGCAGGGGTTTTCGAAGTGGAACTCGTCCGGGCAGTTGAGAGGAGGACCGGCAAAGTTCGACCTACCAACTACAGGCGCAAACCAGGGGAGGGGAGGGCGTTGGATTCAGCTTTTCCACCTGGAAGAGTCGACCTGCATGGAAAGAGGCGGCTTCGGAGAGTGGGAGGCCGGGAACCCAGGGTCATCCTGGGATCGCGGAGTCCCCCGGCAAGGGGGCTTCCCGCTTGCCGGGGGGGGTCGTCATGAAGATTTGCACTGGACGTGCGGATGAAGAAGATAATCCTCAAGGTCAAAAAATGTATCGGTTGATTCCATCGAAGTATCCGCCGGGAGTTCGAATCGACGCCCAACGGAGGGTAATTCTGTGGAGCCCTTGGTAGATTTTCAATAGACTCACTTCCAACAAAAGTTTACTTCGGTTTCTTCCTCCCAGCCGTCCCACATAAACGCTTCTTCCCGGCCCCGGGCGATGACCCTGAAGGCATAGCGCACCTGTTCCTCGTAGAAAGCGCAGTAGGGGCTTGGAGCATTCAGCGTGCCCGAAACGGCATGGACCTCGGCCGGGCACGGTGCGCCACAGAAATGCCGGATGGCGCAATTGCCGCACGGGACAATCTTTTCCGCAACCCGCGAGGTCACATCCCGGAAGGGAGCGCTCCCCAAAACGGCGGGCAGAGGATCCCGAAAAAGGTTTCCACCCTTGAAACCCGGAAAACCAATGAACTCACTGCACGGGAACACGTCTCCCTGTGCCGAGACCGCGAAGAAACATCGCCCGCCTCCGCAAGGAGTGATGTCGCACATGAGCCTCCGGCTGGTCGGCCCCAGGATCGCCGCCAGGATGTTGGCGAAATTGGCCACCACCAGTTTTTGGCCCGTCTTCCGGTACAGCTCGTCGGCCCGGTCCAATGCGGCACAGAAGTGCCTTGCCAGGACGGAATCCTCGGGCTTCAGCCGACGCCCGCCTTCCCGGGTGACGCGCACAGGGTTGAACATGACCGTCTTCACTCCATGCCGATGGTAGAAATCCACCATGGAGGACAGGCTTTCCACGTTCGCTCCGGTCACCGTTGTGATGACATTGAATGCCGGGTAAGAAACGAGCTTGCGGATCACCGCCACGACATCCTCGTAGGCCCCTCTACCGTTCCAGTTCTTCCGGGTGAGGTCGGCGATCTCCGCCGTTGGAGCGTCCAGGGAAATTCCGATCCCGACGCCCCGGTCCCGCAGGAATTCGACGGCCTCGTCGTCCAGGAGGGTCGCGTTGGTCTGCAGGCCAAAGACGAAATCGTCGTGGAAACGATCGATCCCGGCAAAGACCGCTTGCCTGGCCAGCATGGGTTCCGAGCCGTGAAAAATGAGCTGTGGCTTTGTCTCCGGGGGCAGTACCGTCCGAAAATAATCCCGAAGCACTGCCAGGGCCTCGCACAACTCTTGAGCCGACATGGTCTTGCCGTTACGGCGCATCTCTTCCGGCAGATAGCAGTAATCGCAATTGAAATTACACCGCTCCGTCGGGTTGAAATAAACGGCCGACGGTTTGAGTCCGAAGCGCAACCGGTTCATTTCATTCCGGAACGATTCCTCCGCGGTGCGAAACTCCGCCACCAGCCGGCCCGCCAGGGCTTCCTCCAAGTCGTCTCGGCCGACCAGAGCCCAAAAGGCAAGGTCCGCCTCCACAACGGCCACCTTATCGGGGAGGCCGATCTCGAGAACGGAGAAGTTCGGCCCATACCCCGTGTTGGCATACAGGGGAACGTGTGGGTTCTCTCGCGCAGTGTTCATAAAGGTTCCTAGTTCTTTTTGTCCGCTTTGGGGGTCAACAGAATGTAATGGGAAAGACCGGTTCCCTGGTTACTCTCCCGGCAACGACGACGATACGAAATGATTTTTGCTTTCTTTTCCATGCGTGCTTCCTCCTGTTGTCTCTGTTTGTCGGCTGGGCTCCACGAAAAAGCCCGGAAAAGCCACAACTCATGGCCTTTCCGGGCTCCTTTTGCCATCGGGACCCCGTCTACATTGTACCAGCAGGTCTTCTGGCTTACGGATCACGCGAAGATTCGCCGCCTTCCCCCCGAGGTGGGCCTCGGGAGTGGCCGAGTCTCAACTCGCACGAACCTTCATCCCCGATTACAGCGGCGGGACCGCCACGGAATTGCACCGTGTTCCGAGATGCTGGTCAATAACGGTCACTGACGGTTCATACATAGGCGGAAGGCAGGTCACCTGTCAACATTTTTTCGATCCTCCTTCCTGAACCACTCTTCCCGCGGCCGCATTCCCGGCGATCCGCTCCTGAGGGGACTCTCCCTCCCCCCGGATGAGCCGACCCACGGAAGGCGCAGGCATCGGGAAGGCCTATCCTGCTTCTTACAGTGCGATCTCTATCCCGCGGAGACTGTCCCGCCGTTCAGGAGGCCAAACCGCCTCCCGGGGAGTTGGGGAACGTCTCTCCGGGCGCGACTCTCAGGAGGCCGGAAAAAAACCTGAACAGTTTCATTCTACATTGGAGACCGGCTGCCCGTGGAGGAGCGCCATAGATAACGTCGACCAAGAGTCCCCGGACACTTCCCCAGGATCTCACGAACAGATCCAGGGAGCCGGGATAGGGAAGGGTGGGAGAGGATTGTGTTGCAGGGAGGGCAAATCGGATGGCGGGAGGTGCCGGAGCCGCTGAAAGCCCCGGCCCCCCCCGCGAGGTTAACTAGATCACCCGGACACGGAGCGGTGACCCTCGGGCAGCGGCCCGGTCGTTTTGCACTGTTTCGTAATAAGGACATTGCCGGATGGCGGCTTGTTTTTCGACCATTTCCTGCTTGGTTCGAAAAACCCAGGAATTCGGTTCCGAGTAACAGTAGACGGCCAGTTCACATTCCTTGCATTGTTCCATGATCACGATTCCTCGGATTCCTGCCCAAAATGAAGTGGAGCGTCCGCCCCCCACGAGAGGCTTTGAACGTACTCCTCCCACTCGACCGGGACCAGGTACTTCTTTCGACTGTTGCAGGTCTTGCAGGAAGGCACCACATTCCCCTTGGTGGACAGGCCACCACGAGCCAGAGGCACCACGTGGTCCATGGTCAGTTCGCATGGGGGCACCCGCTTTCGGCAGTAATGACAAATGCCCCTGGCAATCTGCCTTTGCCACCATTGTGTTTTGCGAAGGGCCCTGGCTTTTTCCTTCTGGCGGCGGATCGCTTCAGGGGGCACCGCCACCAGGAAAGAGGGGTCGTCCAGAGTTGAGCTCATTGCAGCTCCAATGCCTCCTATGACTTCGGGGGCTTCAGAGCGACATAGAAGGTATTTTCTCCCCGTTTGACCAGCAGAAGAAGACTTTCTCCCTTTTTGACCTTATCCACAACCTGCTTGTAATCTCGAAGGTTTTGAATCTTCTGTCGGTTGATTTCCTTGATCAGATCCCCCGGGCGCAGCTTGGCTTCGGCAGCGGGACTCCCCGGTTGAATGCCGGAGATCACCACCCCTTTTTCGTTCTCACTCCAGCCGAACCTCTGGGCCAACTCAGGAGTCAGGTTCTGCACGGTGAGGCCCCATGCGGATTCTTTCTTGACCGCAGGAGCTTCCGCGGTTTCATCGGGCATGGTGCCGATCGTCACCTTGATGTCCTTGGGTTTTCCGTCGCGGATCACCGATATGGTCACCGAAGTGTTCGGAGGAGTGGCTGCCACCATTCGGGAGAGGCTCGGCGAGTTCTCGACTTCCTTGCCATTGAACTTAACCACTACGTCTCCCCGCTTGATCTCCGCCTTGTCGGCAGGACCGTCGGGCACCACGTCCGCCACGATCACTCCCTTGGTTTCCTGGATGTTGAAAGACTGAGCCAGCTCGGGCGTGATGTCCTGGATCATGACGCCGAGCCAGCCCCGAACGACTTTCCCGGATTTGAGCTGAGTGAGAATATCTCTGGCCAGGTTCATGGGAATGGCAAACCCGATTCCCTGTCCTTGAGCCACGATAGCCGTATTGATCCCAATCACCTCACCGCTCATGTTGAACAGAGGGCCTCCGCTGTTTCCGGGATTGATGGCCGCATCCGTTTGCAGGAAATCGTCGTAAGGCCCCGCACCGATCACACGTCCCTTGGCACTGATGATGCCGGACGTCACGGTATGGCCGAGACCAAAGGGGTTCCCCACGGCCATGACCCAATCCCCCACCCGGAGGGTATCGGAATTGCCCAACCGAGCCGGCTTGGGAAAGTTCGCGTCAGGTGTCACACGGACGAGGGCCAGATCCGTCTTGGGATCCCGTCCGACCACCTTGGCGTCGTATGCCTTCCCGCTCTCGATCTTGATGTTGATTTCGTCCGCCTTTTCCACCACGTGGTTGTTGGTCAGGATGTGACCTTCCTCATCGATGATCAGACCGGAACCCAAGGCATGCGTCTTCATCTCATAAGGTCCCTCTCCGAAAAACCTTTTGAAGAACTCATCTCCGAAAAACTCACGAAAAGGGGAGTGAGGGCTGAAAAAGGGCTGCATGGGATTCTCTTTGATTACCTGGGTCGTCGAAATATTTACCACGGAATGTTTGACCTGATCCGCCAAATCGGCAAACGAGGGAAGGCCGTGGGTTCCAGAGGCCGGGAGGGCCGCCCGCGCGCCCTGGCCGTTCCAGCCCAACAGCACCAATGCGATCACAAAAGTACAGCAGACTGACTTGGCAACCGGCAAAATCCTGCGAGATTTCATCAAGACTCCTTTCAACCCGCCGTGATTCCATCAGGGGTATAAGGCGTAAAGATCCCCCTTTCGTGTTTTCCGGAAAAACAACACCGCCATGAATCCGAACGGAAAATCATAGAAAGGGTCATGAACGCCTCCTTGAAATGCATTCCGCGACAAACCGGGGTTCTCGAAGCTTTGAAGCGGAGGCACCGAACAGAAGGATCCCTCACTTTCCAACCATTTATGAACATGTTATAGACAGCTAACAATAAAACAATTCACCTAAAAAGCAAGCCGGAGTTGAGGAAGGATCCATTGTGGAAAGAGACCGTCTCACACTGTCCGACGCCTGTGATCAGGCCATCCGACTCGTAGCCCAAACCAGCGAGATGGAAAGGCTTTACCAACAAGCTGTCGCCTCGGTCGGGGAGGGGGCACTCCGAACCGGTATCCTTAATTTGGCGGTGGAGGCGCTCGAGGACGAGGAGCTCCAGAAGGAGATATTGACCAACAACGAGAGCCTGTTGAGTTTCTTCTGCGGGATATGGATCCAATACCTGCTCGTGGAGATTGCGGGCCTCACCCGGGACAAGCTCAAAGTCCTCGCACAGGCGGCCCTGGTGCATATGCGAGGCTCCCAATCCCTGCACTGAGCACCAATCTTCGACGCCGCCCGCGATCTCGAGAAGCTGACGGGCAGGTCGCGAGTCCCCGTTTCCAGTGTCGCAGCATGAAAAACCGTCGCGGATCGAGGCTCTCGAGGGTGTGAGCCGCTCCCCTTCGGTCCCGAGCGCTCCCTTTCCGGCTCGTTCTTCAGTCGGTCCGACTCAAGCCATTGGGGGATTGGATATTTGTACGGTTGTCCCCCGTGGGTTCGCCTCGTTCGTAATCTTCGATGGTTACCCGGTTTTCAGGAAGGATGCGAAACAGGCTTCGAGCCTCGGCAAAATCGCGGAGCTGGACCTTCATGCGCAGGCAAGGCTGACGGTGCCTGTCCACCCAGCCTTCCAAAAGCCGGAGGTCAAAAGAAGAGGGAAGGTTGCCGCAGGCCTGGAGCACTGAAACCGGGGTCTCCTGCAAGACGTTCAGGTGGAAAATCAAGGGATGGGGCCATGCTTTCTGTTCATCCCATCTCACTTCCACCAACTGCTGGGGCTGAAGCCCGTGCCGCTGAACAAGGTCGGAACAGTCCCTGTGGTGAAAGGTGATCCCCCTCTCGCTGAGAGTGGCCATCACTTCTCTTTGGCCCGGATAAGGATTGCAGCATCGGGC